>CAMDSS010000063.1 GCA_945907085.1 Cyanobium sp. NIES-981
GCATTGTCGATTGGTTGGCCGATGCTTTCCAAACTGAGCACTCCATCGATCTGCGTCGCGACCGTCAAGCCCTGCAGCGCCTGACCGAGGCCTCGGAGAAGGCCAAGCAGGAGCTCTCGGGTGTGCTCAGCACCCCCATCTCCCTTCCCTTCATAGCCACGGGACCTGATGGCCCCCTGCATATCGAAACCAGCCTCGAGCGCCGAACCTTTGAATCCCTCTGTCCAGATCTGCTGGATCGGCTGCTGAGACCGGTTCAAAGGGCCCTGCGGGATTCGGGCCTGGCAGCCGATGACATCGACGATGTGGTGCTGGTGGGTGGCTCGAGCCGCATGCCCATGGTTCAGGAGATGGTGCGCACCTTGATCCCCCTGGAACCTTGCCAATCGGTGAACCCCGATGAGGTGGTCGCCATCGGCGCAGCCGTGCAAGCCGGGATTCTCACCGGTGAGCTGCGCGACCTCATGCTCAATGACGTCACCCCCCTATCCCTTGGTTTGGAAACCATTGGTGGGGTGATGAAGGTCTTGATCCCCCGCAACACCTCGATTCCTGTTCGCAAAAGCGACCTCTTCAGCACCTCAGAGCCCAACCAAAACTCCGTAGAGATCCACGTGCTCCAAGGGGAGCGCCAGATGACGGAGGGCAACAAGTCGCTGGGTCGCTTCCGCCTCTCGGGCATTCCCCCGGCCCCCCGGGGCGTGCCCCAGGTCCAGGTGTCCTTCGACATCGACGCCAATGGCCTGCTGCAGGTTTCCGCCACCGATCGCACCACCGGGCGCCAACAGAGCGTCACGATCCAAGGGGGTTCCAACCTCAGCGAAGAGGAGATCACTCAGCTGCTCCAGGAGGCGGAACAGAAAGCCACCGAAGACCGCCGCAAACGGGCCGAAGTCGACCGCAGCAACCGGGCCCAAACCCTGGTGGCCCAGGCCGAACGCCGCCTGCGGGATGCGTCCCTTGAGCTGGGTCCCTACGGGGCCGAGCGCCAACAGCGCGCCGTCGAAATGGCCGTGCGGGAAGTTCAAGACCTCCTGGCCCTCAACTCCAAGGCCGAAAACGACCTGGCCGATCTGGACATGGCTGTCAGCCAATTGCAGGAAGCCCTGTTTGGCCTCAACCGCCGGCTGATGACGGAACGGCGTTCTGATCAAGGCCCCCTGCAGGGCCTTAAGAACACCCTGGGCTCCCTGAAAGACGAATTGTTCGCCGATGACGACTGGGACGATTGGAATCGTCCGGGCAATGATCCCTGGTCCATGCCGCCCCCCCGCATTGGCGGTGAGTTCGATCGGCGCAACAGCTACGAGCGAAACAATTTCGAACGCAATAGTTACGAGCGCGATAGCTTCGAGCGCGATAGTTACGGTCGAACTCCAGCGCTCGAGCGGTCAAGGGATAGGCCCACCCAAGGGTGGGGTGACCCAGCCCCAGACCAGTGGCGCGAGCCGGCACCAAGCCGCTGGGATGGGGACGGTGCACCGCCTGAGCGGCCAAGACCGGCCTCCAGGCCAACTCAGTTCCGTGACGACGACCCCTGGGGCGACAGGTGACGTCTGTGACCCGTAGTCCAACAAGCCAGGATTATTGGTCTGTGCTGGGGCTTTCCCCCGGGGCCGATGGCACCAGCTTGAAGCGGGCCTTTCGGACCCAGGCCAGGCGCTGGCATCCCGATCTCAACGCCAACGACCCGAGGGCTGAAGACCAATTCAAATTGGTGAATGAGGCCTATGCGGTGCTCTCTGATCCGCTCAAAAGGCAGCTTTGGGAGGCGGCTAATGGGGAGGATCCCGGCGATGCAGTTAACGGCACCGAGAGCGATCCTTTCGCCAGGGGCTTTCCCGACTTTGAGGACTACCTCGCCGAATTGTTTGGCGACCGCCGGGCCAAGCGCCGGGAGCGTGAGGGTGTCTATGAACCGGATCGAGCTTCGGATCAGGCTTCGGATCGAGTCAGGGAGCAGGTGAGGGCGCGGCCCCAGGAAGGCCCCCCCGCTGGCCAGGTCGCCACGGCACCGGCCGCACCGCCGCCAGTAGCGGCCACCACCGATTTGGAATCTATGGTGGAGCTCACGCCCGAGCAGGCCCTCCAGGGTGAACGCGTCGAGCTCGAGCTCGCCAATGGCACTTGCATTGAGGTGTGGACACCGCCCTTTGCTGGGGATGGTTGGCGATTGAGATTGGAAGGTGTGGCCGAAGGCGGAGCCGATCACTTCCTCCAGCTGCGGGTGCGGACCGCCGACGGGCTTCGGGTTGATGGGCTGCGCATTCTCTACAAGTTGGAACTGACGCCTGCTGAAGCTGCCCTGGGCTGCGGGGTTGTCGTGCCGACCCTGCGGGGTCCGGTGAAAATGACCGTTCCAGCAGGTTCCTCCAGCGGTCGCCTGCTCCGTCTTCGGGGTCGTGGATTGGAGTGGTCCGAGCAGCGTGGCGACCAGATCGTTGAAATCAAGATCGTTGTTCCCGAGGAGCTCAGTGAGGCGGAGGTCGCCCTTTACCGCAGGCTCGAAGAACTGGCCCAGGGGGCCTAAGGCTCCACACCGGTGAGAGACTGAAGCCAACCTTGAGCCTCAATAGCGCCCCTATGTCGGTGCATGTCCTCCTTTTCGATTCCGGCAGCGACCAGGAGGGAATCCATTCGCTCGAGCTGAATGGCCGCACGGTGGTGTTGCTGTTTGAGGATCGCGATGACGCCGAGCGTTACGCCGGCCTGCTGGAAGCCCAGGACTTCCCCATTCCCACGGTGGAACTGTTGGATCGGGAAGAAATGGAGTTGTTTTGCAGCCAGGCTGGCTACGAGGCCCGCTTTGTTCCCTCAGGCTTCCTGCCAGAAAGTGCGGAAGATCGCCTGTTTATTGCGCCACCGGAGCGCAACATGGATGTGGCCAATTGGCAGGATTCGGACGACGGGAGCGACGCTGCACCAGCTACCAATTCCGGTGGTATGACCACAGCTGAACCGATCGAAAGTGCTGATCCAGAGCTGGAAGCCTTTCGCCGCCAACTCGAGGGCCTGCTGTGAGCCTGAAGGCCCATGGGGATCGCGGTCACTTGCTGACCGAACAGCCCCACCCCTCCAGTGAAACCCTCGACCAGCTGGACACCCAGGCCTTGGTTGACCTGTTTTTGCAGAACGACCTCGATGCCCAGCGGGCCGTCGAGGCTGCTGGGGAACATTTGGCTGCGGCCATCGACCAGGTAGCCGCCCGACTCAACGCGGGCGGCCGGTTGTTCTATCTCGGTGCCGGCACTTCGGGCCGGCTTGGGGTGTTGGATGCGGCCGAGTGTCCCCCCACCTTTTGCAGCCCACCGGAGTTGGTGCAAGGGGTTCTCGCCGGCGGGTCTGCAGCCCTGCTGCGCAGCTCTGAGGGTCTGGAAGATTTGGCCGAGGCAGGGGTTGCTGACCTGGAAGAACGGGGCTTTTGCCAGGCTGATTGCCTGGTTGGCATTGCCGCAGGCGGAACCACCCCCTACGTGTTGGGGGGGTTGAACCATGCCCAATCCATCGGTGCCTTGGCCATTGCCATGGCCTGTGTTCCCTCGGACCAGGCACCCATGCCCTGTTCGATCAACATTCGGCTGCTCACCGGTCCTGAATTGCTGGCGGGGTCCACCCGGCTCAAGGCCGGTACGGCAACCAAGATGGCGCTCAAGATCCTCTCGACCGGGGTCATGGTGCGACTGGGCAAGGTTTATGGAAACCGCATGGTCGATGTGGCGGTGTCCAACGCCAAACTCGAGGACCGGGCCTTGCGCATCCTGCGCGATTTGGCGGGAGTGGCCAGGGAACCTGGCAGAGACCTGCTTCACAGGGCCCAAGGTTCGGTGAAATTGGCCTTGCTGATGGCGGCTACCGGGTTGGATGCGGCCGAAGCGGCAGAGAGGCTGCGCCAGTTCGGCCCCAGCCTGCGCCACACCCTGGAGGCCTGCGGCGCCTCCCTCATCGCCATCCCCTAGGGGAAGCCTCCCTAGCGAAAGCTCCCCCAATAGGGAGCGGTAAAGAGGTCGGTCCTGCGGCGGGTGCTGGCAGGAACTTCCTCCTTGGGGGTCATCAGGGCATGGCGCAGGGCATGGTGGGCACTACTGGGAATGCGATGGACGGCGAGGCGTTCGGCGGTCATGCGCACGATCTGCTGGGCCAGGGCCGCATTGGCGCGGAGGTTGTCGATCACCATCTCCACGCTGACGCTGGCGTGTTCCTGGTGCCAGCAGTCGTAGTCGGTAGCCATCGCCAGGGTGCTGTAGGCGATTTCCGCCTCCCGAGCGAGGCGAGCCTCGGTGTGGTTGGTCATACCGATCACGGAACAGCCCCAGCTTCGGTACAGCTCCGATTCGGCCCGGGTTGAGAAGGCAGGGCCCTCCATACAGAGGTAGGTGCCGCCCCGGTGCAAGCTGCGGCCCTCTGGCATCAGGCTCTCGCCCACATCCGAGAGCAGCCGGCTCAAGGCGGGGCAAAAGGGATCGGCAAAGCCCACGTGGGCGACCAGCCCATCGCCAAAGAGGGTGGTCGGTCGCTGATGGGTTCGATCAATGAACTGATCCGGCACCACCATGTCCAAAGGGCGCACATGCTCCTGCAGGGAGCCCACCGCCGACACCGACAGAATCCACCGCACCCCCAAAGAGCGCAAGGCCCAGATATTGGCCTGGTAGGGAACCTCGCTGGGGGTGAAACTGTGGTGGCGCCCATGGCGGGCCAGGAACACCACCTCAAGGTCGCCGATGCGGCCTAACCGCAGGGCATCCGAGGGTTTGCCATAGGGGGTTTTGATCTTGAGTTTGCGGACGTCCTCGAGGCCATCCATGGCGTAGAGGCCACTGCCGCCAATCACGCCCAGGCGAGCGGTTTGGAGATCGAGCTCGATCGAATCCTGTTTGGCGCTGGCCATGGGGGGCGGGGCGAATCACGCCATTGTTGCCCCATGCACCACGGCGGCCCCATACAGTCTCTTTTTTGCGTCTTTCCCCGTGACCAAAGCCCTGATGGACACCGAAGCCGGCACCATCGAAATTGAACTCTTCGATGCCGACGCCCCTGGCACCGTGGCCAATTTCGTCAAGCTGGCGGAGTCAGGCTTCTACGACGGTCTGGCCTTCCACCGCGTGATTGATGGCTTCATGGCCCAGGGCGGTTGCCCAAACAGCCGTGAAGGTGCTCCCGGCATGGCTGGTACCGGTGGCCCTGGCTACCAGATCAACTGCGAGATCAACCCCAACAAGCACCAGGCCGGCACCTTCTCGATGGCCCACGCCGGCAAGAACACCGGGGGATCCCAGTTCTTTCTCTGCCATGAAGCCCAACCCCACCTCGATGGTGTGCACACCGTCTTTGGCCACACCGGCAACATGGACGTGGTGCTGGCTGTGAAGAAGGGCACCAAGATCAACAAGGTCACCATTCAGAAGTGATCGTCCAGACGTGATCCTGCAGGGGTGATCATCCAGGTGATCCCCCAGAGGTGTCATTCCAGGCGGAATCAGCGGCCTAGCGCCAGACCAAAAATGCCCCGGGCTCCAAGGGGAGCCCTTGGGAGGTTGGTCCGCCGCTCGATGGAGAGCCCAGTTCCGCCAGAGCGCGGGGGCTGGGCTCGAGTTCGACGCTGGGATGGCTGGATCGTTGGCCATCGGGGGCCAGGAGCAGGCTGACGGCCTGGGTTCCCTCCCAGCCAGCCATGGTTGCTAGAAGCTCTTCGATTTGACTGGGCTCGATGGGGCGATCAAGGCCCGGGCCGAGCAGCACGGCGAGGGCTGGCTGATTCAACAGGGCTAGCAGGCGGGGATGGTCTTCCACCTCCAAGCTCAGATTTTCCACCCCTGCCCATTGGCGAAGTTGCTCGAGGTGGGGGGCCCAGGCCAGGGGATCCGTGTCGCCGTGCCAGGCCAATACCACCTGGGGACCATCCATCATGTGGCCAAGTTTGGTGCGCTTGGTCTGGAGGTAGGCGGCGTTGTGCTGACCGGCATCCATCACCAGGGGCACCCGCCCCTCGACCTGGAGTCCATAGCCGCCCAATCCGGCAATTTTGCGGGGATTGTTGGTGATCAATTGCAGCCGCTGCACGCCGAGATCGCTCAGGATTTGGGCGCCAACTCCGTAGTTGCGGAGGTCCGCTGCAAAGCCCAGCCTTTCGTTGGCCTCCACGGTGTCCAGGCCCGTGTCCTGCAGGGAATAGGCCTTGAGCTTGTTGATCAGGCCGATGCCACGCCCTTCCTGGCGCAGATACACCACCACCCCCTCTCCGGCCGATTCCACCATGCGGAGTGCCGCTTCCAGCTGGGGCCGGCAATCACAGCGGAGCGAACCGAAGGCATCGCCCGTGAGGCACTCGGAATGCACCCGAACCAAGACCGGACCTGTCGCTGTTTCGGGATGGCCTTTGACGATCGCCATGTGCTCGCTGCCATCGAGCTCATTGCGGTAGCCGATGGCTCGAAACGTGCCAAAAGCACTGGGTAAGGCCGCCTCGGCCTGGCGGCGAACAAAGCGCTCCGTATCAAGCCTGTAGCCGATCAGATCGGCGATGTTGATCAGCTTGAGCTTGTGGCGCTGGGCGTAATCCACCAGTTGGGGCAACCGGGCCATGGATCCATCGGCGTTCTGGATCTCACAGATCACCCCAGCCGGATACAAGCCAGCTAGCCGGGCCAAATCGACGGCAGCCTCGGTGTGGCCCGCCCGCTTGAGCACCCCCCCTTGCTTGGCCCGTAGCGGAAAGATGTGCCCGGGCCGCCGGAGGTCGGCGGGCCGGGTGTTCGGGTGGATCGCCACCTGAATGGTGCGGGCCCGATCCTCGGCAGAGATGCCAGTGCTCACACCATTTTCAGGACCCGCGTCCACACTCACGGTGAAGGCGGTCTGGTTGCTGTCGGTGTTGCGATCCACCATCAACGGCAGATCCAGAACGTCGAGGCGCTCGCCCTCCATGGCGAGGCAAATCAGCCCCCGGGCCTCTGTGGCCATGAAATTGATCTGTTCAGGGGTGGCGAACTGGGCTGCACAGATCAGATCACCCTCGTTTTCCCGGTTTTCGTCGTCGACAACGACAATCGATTCACCATTACGGATCGCAGCTAGGGCGTCAGCGATCGGATCAAAGGCAATGGCGCTGCCCTGCTGGCTAGGCGGTAGGTCGCTCAGAAGGGTCAAAGAAAAGCCCACCGGGCCCATGGCCCCTAGCGCAATCATCCTTTATAAAGCCCGGTACGTTCGACCCAAGGGTCACCCCGATGACAAGCAAGCGCGTTGCGGTCATAGGCGCTAGCGGTTACGGCGGTCTGCAGACCTTGCGCCTGCTCCACCAGCACCCGGGCCTGGAGGTCACTTTTTTGGGGGGCGAGCGCAGCAGCGGCAAACGCTGGAGTTCCCTGGTTCCTTTCCTGCCCCTGGCCGGCGACCCCGTTGTCCAGAGTCCCGATCCGGCAGCAATCGCCGAGCAGGCCGATTTCGCCGTGCTGAGCCTGCCCAATGGCCTAGCGGCCCAACTCGTACCAGCCCTGCTTGAACGGGGGGTGCGGGTGGTGGATCTTTCCGCCGACTACCGCTACCGCTCCCTCGAAGACTGGAAGCAGGTGTATGTCCAGGAAGCCCAGGAGGTGAATCGCAGCGACAGCCACCTTTGCCAGAGCGCCGTCTATGGCCTGCCGGAATGGGAGGCCGAGCGGATCCGGGAGGCCCGCCTGGTGGCGGCACCAGGCTGCTTCCCCACGGCTTCGCTGCTCGGCCTGCTGCCGTTTTTGAAGCAGGGATTGATCGATACCAGTGGCATCGTGATCGATGCCAAAACCGGCACCTCCGGTGGCGGTAGGGCTGCCAAGGAAAACCTGCTGCTAGCCGAGGCCTCGGAAGCCGTCGCCCCCTATGGCGTGGTGGGCCATCGCCACACGAGCGAGATTGAGCAGGCCGCAAGCCAGGCGGCCGGCCAACCGATCCAGCTCCAGTTCACCCCGCACCTGATGCCCATGGTGCGCGGGCTCCTGGCCACGGTGTACTGCAGGCTGCGCGACCCGGGCTTGCGCTCGGAGGATTGCCGCACCCTGTTGGAAGCGGCCTACCGCCATGCCCCTTGCGTGGATGTGCTGCCGGTGGGCACCTATCCCTCCACCAAGTGGGTGCGGCAGACCAATCGGGCCCTGCTTTCCGTGCAGGTTGACCCCCGCACCGGCCAGCTGATCGTGATGGCGGCCATCGACAACCTGGTCAAGGGCCAGGCAGGACAAGGGGTGCAATGCCTCAACCTGATGGCAGGGCTTGATGCCACCACAGGGCTCCCCCTCTTGCCCTTCTATCCCTAAAAACCAAGCTTTTCGGCTGCTAGGGCAACGGCCAAGGGCAGGATCTTGTGTTCCTGGCGATGAATTCGGGCACTCAAACTGGCGTGGTCATCGGTTTTGAGCACGGGTACAGCCGCCTGCACAAGGATCTCTCCGGCATCCACCGCCTCACTCACCAGATGGGCGGTGCAGCCACTGAGGGTCACCCCCGCCGCTAGCGCCTGGCCTACTGCATCGATCCCAGGAAAGCTGGGTAACAGCGAGGGGTGGATGTTGATCAGCCGTCCCGGATAGGCCTGGATCAGCAACGGAGTGACGATCCGCATCCACCCGGCCATGGCTACCAGATCCACCTGCTGCTGCTGAAAAGCCTGGATCAGGGCCCGGTCCAAATCCTCCCGCCCCGGGTAGTGGCGATGGTCAATCAGGGTGGTTGGGATGCCAAGTCGATCGGCGCGCCTATGGGCGCCGCATTGGTCGTTGTTCACCACAAGCAAGGCAATCTCTGCCCAGCCCCGGCGGCAGCTCTCGGCCAGGGCTTCGAAATTGCTGCCTTCCCCGGAGGCCATTACGCCGAGCCGCAAGGGCTGCCTGGTTGATGGCCAGTCATGTGGCAACGGCCACTGGACGCCGCCCCCATGATCGCTAGGGTCTGCCAAAGCGGG
>CAMDSS010000064.1 GCA_945907085.1 Cyanobium sp. NIES-981
CGGGCGCCGTAGGAGGAGATCACGTACTCGGTCACCGTGAGGCCTTCACGGAAGTTGGTGCGGATCGGAAGGTCGATGATTTCGCCCTGGGGGTTGGCCATCAGGCCGCGCATGCCCACCAGCTGACGCACCTGGGACATGTTGCCCCGCGCGCCCGAGTTGGCCATCATCCACACCGAATTGAGTGGATCGTTCTCGTTGAAGTTGCGGCGAACCGCGGCCACCAGCCGTTCGTTTGTTTCAGTCCAGGTGTCAATCACCTTGGTGTGGCGTTCCACCTCGGTGATTTCGCCGAGGCGATAACGCTCTTCGGTTTCGGTAATCTGCTCTTCCGCTTCTGCCAGCAGGGCAGCCTTATCGCCAGGGATGCGCAGGTCGTCGACGGAGATCGACACCGCTGCCTGGGTGGCGTAGTGGAAGCCCAGGTCCTTGAGCTCATCGGCCATGGATGCCGTGGCCGCCGTGCCGTGGTGCTTGTAGGCCCAGGCCACGAGATTGCGCAGGGCCTTTTTATCGATCACCCGGTTGCGGAAGGGAGGTGCCTGCTTGCTCAACGGGCCATTGCCTTGCTTGGCCTTGGCTTCAGCTTCGGCAGCAGCCAATTCTGCAGCGGCCTTTTTGGAAATCTTTTTGGTTTTCTTGGCTGGGGTGGCTGTCATGGCTGCGCGCGGGTGAGAAACGGAAGAAAGAGAAAGAAAGGATCTGCCTGGGCGGCAATCGTTAGGACGCAGCCACTGCGTCAAGGATCGTGTGGTTGATCACCACCCGACCCACCGTGGTGAGGAGGTAACGGCTAATCAAGCCACCCTCTTCATCGAAGCGGTCCCGGCGGAAGAGCCATTGCTCAATGCGGGTGCCATCGCTGAGGGTTTCTTCCTTCTGGGGCTGCTTGTCTTCGTCATCGCTTTCAACTTCGCCGTTGAAGCGCACCCATACCCAGTCGTGAAGGGTGACGTGCTTCTCATCGAAGGCCTCGATCACATCTTCCAAGCCCGCATAGGTTTTGGCCCGGTCACCGAAGTCGGGCTTGATGGAACCGGGCTGCTCAGCCGTCAGGTAATAGGCGCCCAGCACCATGTCCTGGGACGGGGTGATGATCGGCTCACCGGTGGCCGGGGAGAGGATGTTGTTGCTGGCCAGCATCAGCATGCGGGCCTCCGTTTGGGCTTCGATTGCCAGGGGCACGTGGACGGCCATCTGGTCACCGTCGAAGTCAGCGTTGAAGGCTGGGCACACCAAGGGATGCAGTTGGATCGCCCGGCCATCAACCAGCTTCGGTTCAAAGGCCTGAATGCCCAAACGGTGCAGGGTTGGGGCCCGGTTCAACAGGATGGGGTGACCTTCGATCACCTCCTGAAGTACCTGCATCACCTCGTCGTCGGCACGCTGGATCAGCTTCTTCGCCGCCTTGATGTTGTTGACGATGTTCTGGCGGATCAGGCGATGGATCACGAACGGCTGGAACAGCTCAATGGCCATCTCCTTGGGCAAGCCGCACTGGTGCATCTTCAGTTTCGGTCCGACAACGATCACGGAACGGCCGGAGTAGTCGACCCGCTTACCCAGGAGGTTCTGGCGGAAGCGACCCTGCTTGCCTTCAATGATGTCGCTGAGGGACTTCAGCGCCCGATTGTTGGCACCTACCACGGTGCGGCCCCGTCGGCCGTTGTCGATCAGGGCATCGACCGCCTCCTGCAGCATCCGCTTTTCGTTGCGGACGATGATTTCGGGGGCCAAAATCTCCTGAAGCCGACCCAGGCGGTTGTTCCGGTTGATCACCCGGCGATAGAGGTCGTTGAGATCGCTGGTGGCAAAGCGACCACCATCGAGCTGCACCATCGGGCGCAGATCCGGTGGGATCACGGGGATCACATCCAAGACCATCCAGTCAGGACGGGCGCCCGTAGCGATGAAGTTGTCGATCACGCGCAGGCGCTTGATCAGCTTGGCCCGCTTCTGCCCCTTGCTGGCTGCGATATCTTCGCGCAGCTGCTCGGCGGTTTCATTCAGCTCGATGTCCTCAAGCAGCTGCTTGAGGGCCTCAGCCCCGATACCGACAACGGGCTCGTTTTCGATCTCCGAATCTTCGGCATAGATCTGATCTTCAATCTCCAGCCATTCGTCTTCGGTGAGCAGCTGCTTATAGGTGAGATCTTTGTGATCGCCCGGATCGAGCACCACATAGCAGTTGAAGTAAACAATTTGCTCCACATCCCGCAGGGGCATATCGAGCAGGATCGCCACATAGCTGGGGATCCCCTTCAGATACCAAACGTGGGACACCGGGGCCGCCAGTTTGATGAAGCCCATCCGGTGACGACGCACCCGACTTTCGGTGACCTCCACTCCGCAGCGCTCGCAGACGATGCCGCGGTGACGCACCCGTTTGTACTTACCGCAATGGCATTCCCAATCCTTGGACGGACCAAAGATTTTTTCGCAAAACAGCCCATCCATTTCTGGCTTGAGCGTGCGGTAGTTGATGGTTTCAGGCTTGGTAACTTCACCCACCACCTGGCCATTGGGCAGGGTGCGCTGCCCCCACTGCATGATCCGCTCGGGGGAAGCGAGCGTGATCTTGACGTAATCGAAGTGGTTTTCGGTGCGGAGGTTGCTGTTAGACATCGGGGTTGGGGCGCGCGGAGATCGAGAGAGAGGGGCTATTCAGCGATCAGTCGTCGTCGTAGTCCGCGACGCCGAGGGATTCATAGGTGGGCCTGCTGGGGGTGCTGCGGCGGGGATTGACGTCCTGCATCAGATCCACTTCTTCACCGGCGTCGGTATAGACGGCGATGTCGAGACCCAACGATTGGAGCTCACGCATGAGCACCTTGAACGATTCCGGCGTACCTGGGCGGGGAATCGGCTTGCCCTTGACGATGGCGTTGAGGGCCTCGTTGCGGCCTTGCATATCGTCGGATTTGACGGTGAGCAATTCCTGCAAGGTGTAAGCGGCGCCATAGGCCTCAAGGGCCCAGACTTCCATCTCACCCAAGCGCTGGCCGCCCTGCTGGGCCTTACCACCCAAGGGCTGCTGGGTCACAAGGGAGTAGGGACCGGTGGAACGGGCGTGAATCTTGTCGTCGACAAGGTGGACCAGCTTGAGGATGTGGGCGTAACCCACGGTGACGGGCTGGTCAAAGGGCTCACCACTGCGCCCATCAACGAGTTGGATCTTGCCGGGGTTGTCAGGGTTGTAGACCCAGTCCTTACCGGGAAGGCTGGCGGCCTCCTCGAGGTAGGTCTGCACGGTCTGCTTCGACTTCTCGGGGCCGTGCATTTCATCGAAAGGCACCACCTTGACGCGGCAATCCAGGTGGGAGGAAGCCCAACCCATCAGGCACTCAAACACCTGACCCACGTTCATCCGGCTCGGCACACCCAGGGGGTTGAGCACGATGTCGATGGGGGTGCCATCGGGGAGGTAGGGCATGTCCTGCTGGGGCAGGATCCGGCTGATGATTCCCTTGTTGCCGTGGCGGCCGGCCATCTTGTCGCCGACCTGGATCTTGCGGCGCTGGGCCACATAAACCCGCACCACCATGTTGGCGCCAGGCGGCAGCTCATCACCCTGTTCGCGGGTGTAGATGCGCACGTCCACAACACGGCCGCGCTCGGTGCCAGGCACCCGCAGGGAGTTGTCGCGCACATCGCGGGCCTTCTCGCCAAAGATGGCGCGCAGCAACTTCTCTTCCGGGGGCTGGTCGGATTCGCCCTTGGGGGTCACCTTGCCCACGAGGATGTCGCCGCTCTCCACATAGGCACCGATGCGGATGATGCCCATCTCATCGAGATTGCCCAGGCTTTCCTCGGCAATGTTGGGGATTTCCCGGGTGATTTCTTCCGGTCCAAGCTTGGTCTGGCGGGCTTCGATCTCGTACTTCTCGATGTGAACCGAGGTGTAGAGATCGTCATGGACCAGGCGGTCGCTGAGCAGGATCGCGTCCTCGTAGTTGTAGCCCTCCCAGGGCATGTAGGCGATCAGCACGTTCTGGCCGAGGGCGATCTCACCGCCCTCGCAAGCCGAACCATCCGCCAACACCTGGCCGGCAATCACGGGATCGCCTTGTCTGACGATCGGACGCTGGTTGAGACAGGTGTCCTGGTTGGAGCGCTGGTACTTCTGTAGGTGGTGCACGTGGTCGGTGCCCTCCTCATCGCGGATGACGATGGCGGTGGCATCAACAAAGGTGACCGTGCCATTGACCCGGGTAATGGGAACCATGCCGGAGTCGCGCGCCACCTGGGTTTCCAGGCCGGTACCCACCAGGGGACGCTCCGGGCGGAGCAGCGGCACAGCCTGACGCTGCATGTTCGAACCCATCAGGGCCCGGTTGGCGTCGTCGTGCTCGAGGAACGGGATCAGGGAGGTCGCAACCGAAATCACCTGGACCGGTGAAAGCTGCACGTAATCCACTTGCTCCGGCGGAACTTTTTCAAAGTCCTGGCGGTAGCGCACCGGCACCAGATCCGAGGTGATCCGGCCTTCGGCATCGGTGGGCACGTCACCGGGAGCAATCCGGCATTCGTCCTCGAGGTCTGCCGCGAGGTAGAGGGGATCACCCTGCTTCAGGACAATGCCGTCCTCCACCTTCCAGAAGGGGGTTTCGATAAAGCCGTACTCGTTGACCCGGGCATGGGTTGCCAGGGAGCCGATCAGACCCGCATTGGGGCCTTCCGGAGTCTCGATCGGGCAGATCCGGCCGTAGTGGGAGGGGTGAATATCACGCACGGCAAAACCGGCGCGCTCCCGGGTCAAACCACCTGGGCCCAGGGCGCTGATGCGGCGCTTGTGGGTGAGCTCAGCCAAGGGATTGGTCTGATCCATGAACTGGCTCAGTTGGCTGGAGCCAAAGAACTCCTTAATCGCCGCCACGAGGGGCTTGGGGTTCACCAATTGGGCTGGGGTCAGGGATTCGGTCTCCCCAACGGTCATGCGCTCTTTGATGATCCGCTCCAAGCGGTTCAAGCCCACCCGCACCTGGTTCTGCAGGAGTTCGCCCACTGAACGCACCCGACGGTTGCCGAGGTGATCGATGTCATCGAGGCTGGCGCCGCCAACATCGAGCTCGAGATTGATCAGGTAATCGATGGTGCTGAGCACGTCCTCAGGGGTGAGGGTGCGCACGGCATCGGGGATGGTGAGACGCAGCTTCTTGTTGATTTTGTAGCGACCCACCCGACCGAGGTCGTAGCGCTTGGGGTCAAAGAAACGGCTGTGCAGCAGAGTTTGGCCACCGCTGACGGATGGAGGTTCACCTGGACGAAGCTTTTTGTAGAGCTCAAGCAGGGCCTGGTCTTCCGAAGAGATGCCCTCGTCGTTGGCGGCCTCAATGGATTTTTGGTAGTACTCGGGGTGGCGCAGCTTGTCGAGAACGTCGTTGTCCGACAGGCCGATCGCCCGCATCAACACGTGGGCGTTGATCTTGCGGGTTTTGTCGACCCGGACATGCAGCAGATCGTTCTTGTCGGTTTCAAATTTCAGCCAGGCACCCCGGTTAGGGATGAGGCTGGCGTTGAAGGTTTTACGGCCATTCTTGTCCTGCTCGTCCTTGAAATAAACCCCAGGGGAACGCACGATCTGGTTCACGATCACGCGCTCGGCGCCGTTGATGATGAACGTGCCGCGCTCGGTCATCAGGGGCAGCTCCCCGATGAACACCTCCTGCTCCTTGATCTCGCCGGTCTCTTTGTTAACGAGACGGCAGGTCACATACATCTGGGACGCGAAGGTCGCATCACGACGTTTGGCCTCTTCCACATCGTGGCGGGGGCGCTTCAGACGGTACTCGCTACCGATGAAGTGCAGCTCCAGCTTGCCGGTGTAATCGGTGATCGGGGAAAAGCTTTCCAGCTCCTCGATCAGGCCCTTCTCCAGGAACCATTTGAAACTCGCGCGCTGTACCTCGACCAAGTCGGGCAGGTACGTAGCGGTCTTAGCGACCTGGATCGCGCTGCTCATGCGGTCAACCTGCAGGAACTGGTGGGATAAATAGGCCTGTCGAGGCACGGGTCTCGAACCCGCTGGGAGGCCACAGAAACAGCCGCCCCCATTACTGGGAACGGCCGCCCATGGTGGGCTCGCCTAGCGGATTTTCTTCAAGACTGCAAGCGTCGACAACAAGGAGCGCTTCCGCATCCAGGCCAATGAAACATCATACAGTGTGAAGCGTCAGGCCAAACAGGCGGGCCGCATTGGCGCTACTGGTATGGGCCACCTGGGTGAGGGTTTCACCACGCAGCACCGCCACCCGTTCGGCCACCGAAGCGACAAAGGCTGGCTCGTTGCGCTTGCCCCTGCGGGGCACCGGGGCCAGGAAGGGGCAATCGGTTTCCACCAAGAAGCGATCAGCCGGCACCTGTTGGGCGCAGGCATGGGTGGCATCGGCCTTGGGGAAGGTGACGGTGCCACTGAAGCTGATGTAAAAACCGAGGCTTAAAAATTCAGCCATCTCCTCGGGCGTGCCGCCCCAGCAATGCATCACACCCCGGGGACAGGCCCCTGAGGCCTCTCTCCCCCGCAGCTCCTCGAGCATGGGCTCAGCCGCATCGCGGCAGTGGACGATGACTGGCAAATCCAGCTCAACCGCCAAATCCAGCTGGGGCCGGAGCATCGCCAATTGCTCCTCCAGGTTCTTATCGCGGAACAGGTCGAGCCCCAGCTCCCCGATGGCCACCACCCGACCATCAGCCTGGGCAGCGGCCTTCAGAACGGAAGGGGTATCGGCCTGCCAATGCTCCGTATCGAGCGGGTGAACCCCGACCGAATAACGCATTTCAGGAAAACGATCCGCCAAGGCCCGGATCGCGGGGATTTCCGAAGGCTCAACGCAGGCGTGAACCAGGGCCTTGACCCCGGCTTGGCGCCAACGCTCGGCCACCTCCTCAATGTCGTCGTCGAAATTGCGGAAGACGATGTGGCAATGGCTGTCCACAAGACAAAAATCCCCAGGAGATCCTCCGACTAGCGGTTGGGATTCCTGGAGATTGGGGACCTGGAGGTTGGCTTGTGGGAATTGAGAATCGCCCATGGGCTCAGGGCAATGGTTGAAGAACGCCTGGGCAGGGCCTGCTTCAGGCTTGGGCAGCTGCCGCGGGCTCGATCGCCTTTTTGACGGCGGCGCTCAGACGGGACTTCTGGTTTGCTCCCGTGTTGCGGTGCAGCACGCCAACTTTGACAGCCTTATCGATCTTGCTGAAGGCGGCACTCATGGTGGTTTGCACGGCGGACTTGGAGTCCTCACCTGGGGTCTGACCGTAGGCAGCCACAGCGGTGAAGCAGCGCTTCACCAGGGTGCGCAGGGCCGACTTGTAGGTGCGGTTGCGAAGGCGATTGCGCTCGGCAATCTCAATACGCTTTGTCGAGGACTTGTTATTGGCCACAGGCGGACGGGCGATCGTTCAGCACTCGAAAATCCTACCTTCAGGCCGCCCCTCGCTTCAAACCAAGCCTAGGTCTGTGGAATGGCGGCCTAGCTTGAGGGACCTTGCCCCCTCTGCAAGTCCCGTGGTTGCCAGCCCTGCCACCTTCTCGATCACCTGCCTGCGGGATCGCGGCCAAGCCGCTGAGCGCCTCGCTGCGATTGCTGAGCGCACCAGCGGCGGCAGGCTCACCGAAGAAATGGCTCGGGTGGACGCCATCCTGGAACAGGTACGCAGCCACGGCGACCAAGCCCTCCTGGCCCTCACTGAAAAGTTTGATGGCGTCAGGCCCGACCCCCTGCGGATACCCCCCGAGCGCCTCGCCGAAGCCTGGGCGAGCTGCCCAGCACCGTTGCAGCAGGCCCTAGAGCTCGCCCACGGGCGAATCCTGGCCTTTCACCAACACCAGCGGCCCCAGGATCTGGCCGTCACCGGCCCCCATGGGGAACGGCTCGGCCGGCGATGGCGACCGGTGGAGCGGGCAGGTCTTTACGTGCCTGGTGGCAGGGCCTCCTACCCGAGCACGGTGTTGATGAATGCGGTGCCAGCCAAGGTGGCTGGCGTGGCCAGGCTCGTCATGGTGACCCCGCCGGGGCCCAGTGGTGAACCCAATGCCACCGTGCTTGCCGCCGCCCACCTGGCGGGCGTGGAAGAGGTGTACCGGGTCGGTGGCGCCCAGGCAATTGGGGCCCTGGCCTACGGCACCGAAACGATCCCCAGGGTGGATGTGATCAGCGGACCGGGGAACCTCTACGTGACCCTGGCCAAAAAGGCTGTTTACGGGCGGGTGGCGATCGATTCGCTCGCCGGCCCCAGTGAGGTCTTGGTGATCGCTGACCACACGGCCCAAGTTGATCAAGTGGCCGCCGATCTGATGGCCCAAGCCGAGCACGACCCCCTGGCTGCGGCGATTTTGCTCACCACCAGCACCCAGCTCGCCGAGCAGCTGCCAGCCGCCTTAGCGGCCCAGCTTGAGGGCCACCCCCGGGCCGAGATCACCCGGCAGGCCCTGCAGGATTGGGGCTTAATCGTGGTGTGTGCCGATCTGGAAGAGGCCGCAAGCCTCAGCGACTGCTTTGCCCCGGAGCACCTGGAACTTCTGGTGGCCGATCCCGAGCCCCTCGCCGATCGCATCCACAACGCCGGAGCCATTTTCATCGGCCCCCACACCCCTGAAGCGGTAGGGGATTACTTGGCGGGTCCAAACCACACCCTGCCCACCTCCGGCACCGCCCGCTTTGCTGGCGCCCTCTGCGTCGAAACCTTCCTGCGCCACACCAGCTTGATCCGCTTCAACCAGGCAGCCCTGCAAGCCACCGGTCAAGCCGTGATCACCCTGGCAGAAAGCGAAGGGCTCCACAGCCATGCCGAATCGGTGAGGCGGCGGCTGACGTGAGGCCCCTTCCCCTCCGCCCGGTGCTGCTCAGCCTGGGTGCGGTTGGCGTGATGGCGGCAACCCTTGGACTGAGGCTTTCCTCGCAAGCCACCCCTGCAGGGGCAATCGCCA
>CAMDSS010000065.1 GCA_945907085.1 Cyanobium sp. NIES-981
AAGAACGCTAACGGCTTCAACGTCAGCGCCCTCTACATCTCTAACGGTCTTGAATCTGGCAACAGCACCACCAATGGTGCCGCTGCAACTGACAACACGATTTCCTCTGTTGAGGGCGGTATCGGTGCTGCCTCCTCGACCACTGTCCAGGTTGGCTACGCCAAGGACAACTGGGGTATGGCCTTCGCCTACAACTATCTCAGCGCAGCGACCAGTGTTGCTCTGAACGACCTCAACGCCAGCTATAACGTCAACGGCTCCAACAACCTCGGCTTTAGTGCCTACTGGCAGCCTAAGAAGAACGGCATCGTTCCTTCGATCAGCGCCGGTGTTGGCACTACCTACCGTAACGGTGGTAACACGGCCACCAACGGCAGCCGTTCAAGCAGCTGGGAAGTTGCTCTCCAGTGGAACGACGCCTTCATCAAGGGCAATGCCCTGGGTATGGCCTACGGTGCAACCCAAGTGGGTGGCTCTGATCCCAGCGAGAACGCCTACGAACTGTTCTACAAGTTCCAGGCAACCGACAACATCTCCGTCACCCCTGCGTTCTTCTGGATCAATGGCGGTGGCACAGCCCCCGACCAGGTCGGCGGCTTGGTCAAAACCACCTTCAAGTTCTGATCTTGAGCGGGCTCCTTTGGAGTTCGCCTAAGTCAAAACCGGGCCTGGTTCCTCACACACTTCCAGGCCCATCTGTTTATCAGAACAGTCCTCCCCTTCTCACCACTTTCCCTCGATCAACCCCGGCGCAAGCTGGGGTTTTTTATTGGCCATCTCATCGCCGATGATGGAGGGCCCTTGGTGGGTGTTCCGTTGCCGCATCCCTCCCTTACGGCCGATCCCTATCGGGTGCTGGGCGTTTCGCCCCAGGCCAGTGGAGCCGAGATCAAGGCGGCCTACCGCGCCCTGGTGAAACAGCACCACCCCGATGCGGGCGGTGATGCCACCACAATCCTGGCCCTCAATGCCGCCTGGGAGGTGCTGGGGGATTCCGAGCGCCGCGCCGCCTTTGATCGGCGCTCAAGCGGGGCTGGTGTTGGGGCTGGTACTCCAGGGGGGCCTGGGGGGGCGGCGCCGTCCTCCGGCATGGGCACCAAGCCGAGAAGAGCCAAGGGCCGTACGGCAGACCATGCAGCCCTGGAGCTCTGGATGGCCAGCGTCTATGCGCCGATTGATCGCGCTTTAGCTCAGGTTATTAATCCCTTTGCTGCCCAACTCAAGGCGCTGTCCGCTGATCCCTACGACGATCAATTGATGGAGCTGTTTTGCACCTATCTCGAGCAATCCCAGCAGAAAATGCTCAAAGTAGAAGCGCTCTATCGCTCGGCAATGGCTCCTTTACTTGCCAAAGACTTTTCCTTGCAGCTGTATCACTGTTTTGCCCAGGTAAAGGATGCCCTTGTCGATCTGGAGCGCTACACCATGGGATATGTGGATTCCTATTTACGCGATGGCCGCGAGTTGATGCGGGAGGCCAAGCGTTTGCGCACGGCGCTCCACCAGGCCAAGCGGGCTTTTGGCTAATCAGCAAGCTTCCAGTTGATCCAGCCGCAGCCAGACATCGGGTACGGGCCTGCGCCAGCGCAGTTGGGCGTAGTCACCCTTGAGGGCCAGAATTTCACCAGGGCCTTCAAAGATGTATTGGGGCGCTTCGGGATCGCTTGCTCCAGCTTCCGTGCTGCCCAGGTAGGCCGCCTGGCACACCCGCACCAGGCTTCCTTTTTTGAGAGGGGCTGGCGCAGCAGGAGCGCTGGCCGCCGGGTTGGCCGCTGGAGTGGCGATCGGTGTGGCGGCAGGAGTGGTGGCGGGTGTTTCTGTCATGGCTACGGATCAATCTTTGAAGCAGGCTAAATCGGCTTCACCCGCATCGATCCTCCCTGCCGGCGCCCTAGCCTCCCGGCACTGCGATCGGGGAGCTGCCTGTGCGTTTGTTGTTGCTGGGCTGCTCGGGTTTTGTGGGGCGCGAGTTGGTGCCCTTTTTGCTCGAACTTGGCCACACCATCACCCTGGTGAGCCGCCACGGGAATCCCTTCCCAACCCTGGCCAGCGAGCGGCTGTCTTGCCTGCAGCTGGATCCAGCGGATCCAGCCTCTTGGCAGCACGATCAGCTGGAGATGGCCCTCTCCCAGGCCGATGGGGTGGTGAACCTGGCGGGCGAGCCGATCGCTGAGAAGCGCTGGAGCCCCGCCCATTGCCAGCTGCTTCTGCAGAGCCGGGTGCGCACCACCGAATTGCTGGTGGCTGCCATTGGCGCCCTCGAGAAGCGGCCCGCGGTGCTAATCAACGGCTCTGCCGTGGGGTTCTACGGCTCCAGCACCAGCGCCCGCTTCACGGAGGCCAGCCCGGCCGGATCCGATTTCCTGGCGCAGATCTGCCAGCAATGGGAAGCGGCCTCAGCCCCGGCGAGCAGCTTTTGCCGCTTGGTCACCCTGCGCATCGGCATCGTGCTTGGCCCCGATGGGGGTGCCCTGGGCAAGATGCTGCCCGTGTTCCGCATGGGCTTTGGCGGACCGGTGGGTTCGGGGCGCCAATGGATGAGTTGGATCCAGCGCCACGATCTCTGCCGCCTGGTTGCTGCAGCCCTGGAGGATTCCGCATACCAAGGCACCTACAACGCCGTGGGCCCCGAACCCAGCACCATGGCGGCCTTTGCTTCAGCCCTGGGCCAGGCCCTGGGCCGCCCCAGCCTGTTGCCGGTGCCGGGGCCGATCCTGCAGTTGCTCCTCGGTGATGGGGCCCAGGTGGTCTTGGAGGGCCAGCAGGTGCTCCCCGAGCGCCTGATCGCCCAGGGTTTTGCGTTCCATTACGGCCAGCTCAGCGCTGCCCTCGCTTCTGCCACCAGCTCAGCACGCCGCTGAGGATGGCAGCCCCTATCAGCAGGCCAATGGCCGGCGTAAACACCGGTTCCCAGAGCCGTTGAAACAGCTCCAGGGGGGCCTCAATCTTTTGGCTGTGCAGGGTCACCGCCACGGCAAACCACAGGGCCCCGGCAATCACCACAAACACATCCACCACCAACACCGTGTCGAAGGCCCCCTTGATGCGCTGCAAGGTGGTGGGTGGTTCAGCCATGGTTTTGGCCTGCCGATGCGGGGATGCGCTCCATGATCGCTGTTGCGATCTGCGCGCTGCCGCCAGCAGCCCCAATGCGTTCGGCCCCAAGGGCGGCGAGTTGATGCCTCCAGCGGGGCCCCGCTTCCGGATCCGCGAGGGCGGCCAACTGCTGGGCGGCCAGCTCGGCGGTGGCCTGCAGCACCGCCGAGCTGCCGGGCTTACCCGTGGCGCAACTCACCCCTGGACCCAGCAGGCGCCGTTGGGCTTCCGCAAATTTTGCCGTGAATTGGGGCCCGCGCCCGCAGAGCTGCAGCACGGGCTTGCCGAGGCCCACGGCCTGTTCGCTGGCGGTGCCCGCACTGGCGAGGACCAGGTCTGCCCGGTTCAAAATCGCCGCAAATTGGCCCCAGCCCAGCTCCACCTGCCAGGGCCCGCGGCATAGCAGCGATCGGCTCGGGTCGAGCTGCCAGCCGAAGGGGGCGGCCATCGCTTCAACCGCTTCCGCCGTCAGGCTGGAAACCAAGGCCGCCTGGATCCGTAGGGCCTGGCCCTGCTTCTGGACCTCGTGCAGGGCGCTGGGCAGCCGGGTGACCACCTGCAGCATCAAGCCCAGGTTGTGGAGTGCTTCTGGCATGCGGCTGCCAGGCAACAGGGCCAGGCCTTGGCCCTGGGGAGTGGCTTGGGCTGGGGGTTGGGCAGATGGGTGGTCGGCGTCGATGACCCCGTCGAGGAAGGGGTTGCCCGCGAACACCACCGGCTTGCCTAGCTGGGCGCTGAGCTGGTGGGCCGTGAGGGCATCGCGGCTCCAGATCTGCGCGATCCGTCGGGAGCGCAGCAGGGCCCCGCAGGGCCAGGGCAGCCGCAGCTGGCCCTCGTAGTGGCTCGAATAGGCCACCAGGTACACAGCAGCCCCTGGCCCGCCCAGCCAGGCGCCGAGTACGGCCAGCAGGTCGCCCACGCCCACCACCCGCTCAAAGCGCTTGCGGTGGCGCGCCAGCCAGAGCAGGCGGCCGAGCAGGTAGGTCCACTGGCCCTCCCTGATTTCCCGCAGCTGGCCCGCCAGGCTGGTGTAACCCAGGCCCCCGGTGCTGCACTCCCGGGTGCGGCCCAACACGGGCACCCCCGCTTGCCGGTAGGGGCGGCCATGGCCCACCAGGGGCAGGGCTTCCACGGCGATGCCCCTGGCCATCAGTGCTTCGGCGATCTTGGCCCCACTGAGGTCTTCCCCGTGGCCGTTGCTGAGCAGCAGAACTGGCTTTTGGCGTGGTGCCTTCAAGCGGCGAGCCAGGCCTTCACCTTCTCCATGGCCTTCCAGCCGGGTTTGCGCTGCAGGCCATCGGCCATGGAGCCTTCCAGTTCGGCGGCCATCTCAGGGGCCATCACCAGCACCCGTTGCACCACTTCGATGTGTTCCCGCACGCCCTTGGAACCGGTTTCGAGCATGGCCAGGCTGAGGTTGATCCGGGCCTGGGGATCCTGGGGGTTGAGGCGCACCGCCGTTTTGGCGGCCCTCAGGCCATCGAGGGGTTGGTTGTCGAGCAGCAGCAGCCAGGCCAGGCAGGTCCAGCCCGCCGCTTGGTTGGGCTGCTGGCGGGTGATGGTGAAGAAGTCTTCGATCACCTCGCCGGCGGCAGCCCCCGCTTGGTAGCGGCCAATGGCTTGTTCAAACAGCGAACTGTCGTCGCCGGTTTCCAAATTGGGGTTGGAGGAGGCCGTCATGGCAGCGGCACGCGCATGGAGTGGGCTTCAGATTCCCATGCCGGCAGCGCGGAGCTCATTCAAAAGGTCGCCCAGGTCTGTCAGGGCCGTTTGGATGGCGGCGTGAATGCGCTCGGGATCAAGGGCGTCGTAGTCGTGCACGAGGCGGTTCCTCAGCCCGGCGGCGGGCAGGAGACGCTGGGCCAGGTCTGCCGATATCAGAGCTACTTGGCTGGTTTTGAGGAAGGTGTCGGCATAGGTTTCGGCATGGATGGCGAAACGCTGCACCAGCAGGTGATCCAGGAGATCACAGGACGCTTCCACGCAGAGATGCAGGAGCCGTTCGACCAGCAGTTGCTCCCGCCTGTCAGCCAAAAAAGCAGGGAGCGTGCACTCCTCCTCCGCCTTTAAAAGCCCCAGGAGTTCTTCGAGGTGCCGCACTTTGCGGGAGATCACCTCCTGTTTGAGAGGTGTCATTGATCGGCGGTCTTACTTGGATTGAGCCTCTGGCGGCGTAGGGACCAGTCGGCCCATTGCCTGTGGGCCCTCGAGGCAAAGCTGGCAAAGCTTCCAGCTTCCCTCTCAAACAAAGGCAGCCCCTCTTGGGCCACAACCCCTTGCAGCAGGTAAGACGCCCGCTCGAGGTCGACAACGTCCACCGCATCGCTGTTGACACCTAAGGCTTGGGCTAGGGGGACATCCATGCGGCAATCCCTCAGGGGATCGTTGATACCTGGCATAAACAGCACGCCCAGATCCCAATCGCTGGAGGGGGAGGCGCATCCTTTGGCCTGGGATCCAAACAGGATCACCAGCTTCAGATCCGCTGGCATCGCAGTGAGATCAAGCTTGGGGATGGAGCTGGCCCGTGCCATCACCTAAACCGCAAACGAACTGCCGCAGCCGCAGGTTTGGGTGGCGTTGGGGTTGGTGAAGTTGAAGCCGCCTCCAATCAGGGCCGAGGAAAAATCGAGCTGCATCCCGTAGATGTACAGCAGGCTCTTCGGGTCGCAGATCACCTGAAAGCTGGGGGCCTCAGCAGGTTCGTAGGTGTACTGCTCGTCGTCGCTGCGGATATCGGGGCTATCCACAAAATCCATGGTGTAACTCATGCCACTGCAGCCGCCGGAGCGCACCCCAACCCGCAGGATCTTGCCTTCGCCCTGCTGCTGCATCAGCGCCCCCAGCTGCTTCATGGCGGGTTCGGTGATCAAAATACCCTTGCCGTCCTTAGCGGTGTGGGCAGTTGGTGCGGCCTGGGCAGCTGGTGCGGCCTGGAGCTCAGTGGCGGTATTCGGGGTCATGGCTTCGGCCGCTACGTTCTCGGACTCCAACTCTATGGACGACCCAGGCTGATTGGCCCATGGCCCAGCCTGATTGGCCCATTGGGCTGGTCGAATCCATAGAGTCGCTCCAGTTTGTAAGGCAAGAGGGTGCGCGTCGCCATCGTGGGAGCAGGCCTGGCCGGGCTGGCGGCGGCCGTGGATTTGGTTGACGCGGGCCACCAGGTGGACCTCTATGAGGCCCGCCCCTTCATGGGCGGCAAGGTGGGCAGTTGGGAAGATCCCGATGGCAACCACATCGAGATGGGGCTGCATGTCTTCTTTTTCAACTACGCCAATCTGTTTGCGCTGATGCGCAAGGTGGGCGCGATCGACAACCTCCTGCCAAAGGACCACACCCACCTGTTCGTGAACAAGGGCGGTGATCTGCGGGAACTGGATTTTCGCTTCCCGATTGGGGCCCCCTTCAATGGCTTGAAGGCCTTTTTCACCACGCCCCAGCTCGATTGGATCGACAAGCTCCGCAATGCCCTCGCCTTGGGCACGAGCCCGATCGTGCTGGGCTTGGTGAACTACGAGGCAGCCATGAAGGTGATCCGCGATCTCGATCGGATCAGCTTCCAGGATTGGTTTGTGGGCCATGGCGGCAGCCCCCGGAGTATCGAGCGGATGTGGAATCCGATTGCCTATGCCCTTGGCTTCATTGATTGCGAGGCGATTTCAGCCCGCTGCATGCTCACCATCTTCATGATGTTTGCCTCGAAAACTGAGGCCTCCAAGCTCAACCTGCTCAAGGGTTCCCCCCACCGTTGGCTCACCGGTCCCATCCTCGATTACATCCAGCAGCGCGGTGCCAAGCTGCACCTGCGCCACCGGGTGAGTGAGGTCCATTTCGAGGGCACCCGGGTCACCGGCCTCAGCTTGGGAACCCCCGACGGCGACATCCGCATCGAAGCGGATGCCTATTTGGCGGCCTGCGATGTGCCGGGCATCCAGAGGCTCTTGCCCGAGGCCTGGCGCCAATACCCCCAATTCGATGCCATCTACAAGCTCGATGCGGTGCCGGTGGCCACGGTGCAGCTCCGTTACGACGGCTGGGTCACCGAGCTGGGTGACACGCCCGAAGCCCAGGCCAACCGCAGCGATGTGGCCCATCCCGCTGGCCTCGACAACCTCCTCTACACGGCAGATGCCGATTTCAGCTGCTTCGCCGATCTGGCCCTGGCCAGCCCCGCCGATTACCGCAAGGAGGGGGTGGGTTCGTTGCTGCAGTGCGTGCTGACCCCCGGCGATCCTTGGATTCCCAAGAAGACCGAAGAGATCGTGGCGGCTACCGACGCCCAGGTGCGGGCCCTGTTCCCTTCCGCTCGCCATCTCACGCTGGTTTGGAGCAACGTGGTCAAGCTGGCCCAGTCGCTCTATCGCGAGGCCCCTGGCATGGATCCCTACCGTCCGGAACAGCGCACCCCCTTTGCCAACTTCTTCTTGGCCGGCAGCTACACCAAGCAGGACTACATCGATTCGATGGAAGGTGCCACGATGAGCGGCCGCTTGGCGGCCGCTGTGATCCTTGAACAGCCCGTGCAGCTCGCTGCCAACCAAGCCACTTCCTGAGCACTTCCCATGGGCCGTTGGCTGGAACACAGTGTGACCACCGAGATCCAGGCTCCTGTGGAGCAGGTCTGGGAGGTGTGGAGCGATCTGGAGGCCATGCCCCAGTGGATGCGCTGGATCGAATCGGTCACCACCCTCGACGACCCCGACCTCACCGATTGGACCCTCGCGGCCCAGGGGTTTCGCTTCCATTGGAAGGCCCGCATTACCCAACGGGTCGAGGCCCAGCAATTGCACTGGGAGTCGGTGGGTGGGCTGCCCACCAAAGGGGCAGTGCGCTTCTACGTCCAAACCCCCACCCAAACGGCGGTGAAGCTCACTGTCAGCTACGAGCTGCCTGGGGTCTTGGCACCGCTGATGGAACCCAGCATCCTGGGGGGAATTGTGACCAAGGAACTCCAGGCCAACCTTGACCGCTTTCGCGACCTTGTCGAAACCCGCCATCCCGGCCCTGCTGCTGCTGTTGCTGACGGGCTGTAACCCGGCGGAGGCTCCGGCGGACGTCTCTGCCCCATCTCCAGGTGCCCTTTCTGGAGAAGTCGCCCCATCCGGAGACCTTCGCCAAGCGCCGAGCACCACCCTGTCCCCTGCAAAGACCCTTCCCCAGGGGTTCAATCCTTTGCCCACTCCCCAGCAGGTGGTGGCTGCCGTGAGGATTGGTCGCTTCGATCCGTTTGCTCCCGTCTCTCCCCCAGCGGGGACACCGCCTCAGTCCACGGGATTACCCCAGGGATTTCGCTTTAGCGGTGTGGTGCGCGGCGGCGGCCAGGCGGAAGCGTTGGTGCAGTTCGGCAGCCTCAGCGGCACGCTTCGAGCCGGCCAGGTGGGGGGCCGCAGTACGGAGTTGTTGCCCTTGGGATGGACCGTGGCGCGGGTGGATGGCCAACGGGGCCGCCTCACCCTGCGCCAGGGGGGCCAGCTGGTGACGGCCGATCTCTAAGGGCTGCCGCGCAGGCCTGCACCAGCCCTTCCAGGTCGTGGGGATCGGCTTCCCCGTCCACCCGGCCCAGGAGCTGGTGGCAGCGCTGGCTGGTTTGGGGCCCGATCGACACCACCGCCACGGCCGCGAGCGTCTCCTGCCAGCCGGGGCCATAGGCGGCTTCGAGCATCTGGCAGGTGTGGATCACGGTTTTGCCGCTGCTGAAGGTGATGGCATCGAGGCGGTGCTGCTCCAAGGCCGCCACCGCTGGGCTGGGTAGTCCAGCCGGACAGCGGGTTT
>CAMDSS010000066.1 GCA_945907085.1 Cyanobium sp. NIES-981
AAGGCTCGGGGCTTCACCCACATCGAGCTGATGCCGATCTCCGAGCATCCCTTCGATGGATCCTGGGGTTATCAGGTCACCGGATGGTATGCGCCCACCAGCCGCTTTGGCTCCCCGAATGAGTTTCGCGCCTTTGTGGAGCGCTGCCACGCCGAAGGGATTGGGGTGATCCTCGATTGGGTGCCAGGTCACTTCCCCAAAGATGCCCACGGCTTGGCCTTTTTTGATGGGGCCCATCTCTATGAGCATGCCGATCCCCGCATCGGCGAGCACAAGGAATGGGGAACCCTTATTTTTAATTACAGCCGCAACGAAGTTCGCAACTTCCTGGTGGCCAATCTTGTCTATTGGTTCGAAGAATTCCACATCGACGGCATTCGGGTCGATGCGGTGGCCTCCATGCTCTACCGCGACTACCTACGCCCCGATGGGGAATGGCTGGCCAATGACCATGGCGGCAGGGAAAACACCGAAGCGGTGACCTTCCTGCAGCAGGCCAACCACGTGCTGTTCCAGCACTTCCCTGGAGCCCTCTCAATTGCCGAAGAATCCACCACCTGGCCGATGGTGACCCAGCCCACCGACATCGGCGGCTTGGGATTCAACCTCAAATGGAACATGGGCTGGATGCACGACATGCTCGATTACTTCGAGCTAGATCCGTGGTTCCGTCAGTTCCACCAGAACAATGTGACGTTCTCGATTTGGTATGCCTTCACCGAGAACTTCATGCTCGCCCTCAGCCACGACGAAGTCGTGCATGGAAAGAGCAATTTGCTCCACAAAATGCCGGGCGACGACTGGCAAAAGTTTGCCAATGTGCGGGCCCTACTGGCCTACATGTGGACCCACCCGGGCAAGAAAACCATCTTCATGGGCATGGAATTCGGCCAACGGGCCGAATGGAATGTATGGGGTGATCTCCAATGGGAACTGCTCCAGCACAGTGCCCACCAAGGCCTCCAGCTGCTGGTAGACGACCTCAACAGCTTCTACAAATCGGAGCGGGCCCTCTGGGGTGACGACTTCAGTGAATTCGGCTTCCAGTGGATTGATTGCAACGACAACCGCCACTCGATCATCAGCTTCATGCGCCGGGAGAGCACCACAGGTCGCTGGCTCGTGGTGGTGGCCAACTTCACCCCCCAAAGCCACTCCCATTACCGGGTGGGTGTGCCCCTTCCAGGCTTCTACGAAGAGGCGTTCAACACCGATGCCGCGCGTTACGGCGGCAGCAACCTGGGCAACCTCGGTGGCAAGTTCACCGATGAATGGGCCATCCACAGCTACGAGAACTCCCTCGACCTCTGCCTCCCCCCCCTCTCGGTTCTGGTGTTCCGCCGGGATGAGAAGCGCAGCCAAGGAGTGCTCTCCCAGGTCTGTGACGAACCCGCGGAGAGCGAAGAATGAGAGTCGGAGATCGTCTCGATTTTTTGACCTGGGCAACTGATGGTTAAGATCGGAAAACCGAGGGTGAATTCAGCCCACCACAGGGATTTTCATTCCACACCCTCCCCCCGTTCGATGCCATCAAAACGAGGTTTTGGTAGATCACGGCCCGGGCAGGCTGAGGGAGTACCGGGATCCATCGAGCAACGCAAACCTCGGTCTTCGGGCCAGCGCCAGCTTTATGCCACCCAGATCGTCCCCTTGCTTGCCCGCGGACTCCATAAGCAGGCTGAAACGCTGTTGCGGTTGATGGCCCAAAGCCAATCTCCCCTTCCAGAAGTTCTTCGCGACCTCGGCCAAATCCTCGAGGAACAGGGAGCAGTTCAGGAGGCAGATGCGCTGTTTCGCAACTGGTTGACCCACCAGCCCAAAGATCCTGGCCAGCTTCTGGCCCAGGCCCAAAAAGCCGAGCAGCTACAGCTCAGTGAGCTTGCCTTGGAACGTTATCTGCAGGTGCTGGCGCGCCAGCCTGAGCAGGCAGAGGCCTTAATCAGGGCTTCGGAGTTGCTGATCAAGGGTGGCAATTTTGCCAAGGCCCAGCCTCTGCTGCTCCAGAGACTGGAAACGGATTCCAACAACCCCGATCTACTGATCCAAACGAGCCGTTGCTGCTTTGAGGTCGGCGAGCTCGGCAAGGCTGCCAACTTGGCCGAGCGCGCCTTGGAGCTGGTGCCCGATGCAGCCACCATGAAAGCGGTGTTGGCCCGCCAGCGTCAGCAGCAAGGCGACGACGCTAGCGCACTAGCCTTGGCGGAACAGGCTCTGGGATTGGCCCAAGAGCCAGGGGATCAGACCCTGGTCAACCGATTGCTGGCTTGGGTTTTCTTGGAGCAGGGCCTGCTTGAGCGAGCAGAAGGCTGTCTGAGGCTTGCAGTCGCTTCAGAACCACAGCACCCTGAGCTTCACCTGCAACTCGCCAAAACCCTGTTGCTCCAGCAAAATCTGCAGGAGGGCTTCCAGGAGTATCGATGGGTCCAAGAGCACCAGTCACGTCTGGAGCCACGAAGATCAACCTCCCAACCCAGCTGGACAGCCCAGCACCCGCAGCAACCCCTCGCTCTGGTTGCGGACGGAACGCTTGGGGACACCTTGCTGTTCTCGCGGTATGCGCCCTGGCTGAAGAAAAACCACGGCCTCGATGTGCGTCTGTATGTCCAACTGCCGCTTCACAAACTGCTGCAACAAGCCCTCGGTGAGACCATCCCGGTGGAGCCCTGCAGCTCCTTGAGGCAACTGAACGAAGGCAGTGTGTTGCCCCTGCTTTCCGCTCCAGCAGAGTTCGGCACCTGCCAGGAACACCCTGAGTTGAACCAGCCCCACCTCAAACCAGATCCCCAAACCAGCGAGCATTGGCGCCAGCTGGTGGACCTGATGCCCGGGGAACGGCTAATTGGAATCAATTGGCAGGGATCCCCGCTGGAAGCTCTGACAGAACGCCACCGATCGGATTTCCCCTTGGAGATACTGAAACCACTGTCGGCACTGCCAAACACCAAGCTGGTATCGCTCCAAAAAGGCATGGGCGCCGAACAACTCCACAGCTGTTCCTTCCGCAAAAGCTTCATCACCAACCAGAAGGCCGTGTCGGCCGAACTGCGTTTCGAGCAAACGGCGGCCTTGATGCCCCAATGCGATGTGATCTTGACCGACGACAGCGGCCCTGCCCACCTGGCTGGCTGCCTCGGCGTCCCCACCATCGTGCTGCTACCCGAACTGTGCAATTGGCGATGGGGTGCCATGGGCACCAGCTCACCCTGGTACCCCCAAACAATCCTGCTCAGAAAGCAACCAGGGGAAGGCTGGCAGTCGTTGGTGGACCAAGCCTGCGGCATCATCGAGAAGCTTGAATCAGGAGCATCCTCAAGGGTTAGCGGCTGAAAAGAAGCCTCCCAAAATCTGTGACGAAGCTCCGGCCCCCAGGGGCTTATCCCCAGGAGTGGGGCGCTGCTCGGGTAAGTTCGCGGATCACACCGTTAGTGCCCATGTCCGGAACCGCCCCCCTGCTGCTACGCGCCGCCCGAGGTGAGCAGGTGGAGCGTCCTCCGGTTTGGATGATGCGCCAAGCCGGCCGTTACATGAAGGTGTATCGCGACCTGCGCGATCGCCACCCCGGTTTCCGAGAGCGTTCAGAAAATCCCGATCTCTCCTATGAGATCTCAATGCAGCCCTTCCACGCCTTCAAACCTGATGGCGTGATTCTGTTTTCCGACATACTCACCCCCCTGCCAGGGATGGGAATCGACTTCGACATCATCGAGAGCAAGGGCCCGATCATCGAGCCCGCCATCCGCTCCCAGGCCCAGGTGGATGCCCTGCGGCCCCTCGATCCAGCCGCTGCCCTTCCCTTTGTTGGTGAAGTGCTCGGCCGGCTGCGGGCCGATGTGGGCAACAAGGCCGCCGTTCTTGGATTTGTAGGGGCCCCTTGGACCCTGGCTGCCTATGCCGTAGAAGGCAAGAGCTCCAAAAACTACGCCGTCATCAAGGCGATGGCGTTCCAAGAGCCAGCGATGTTGCACCAATTGCTGGGCCATCTCGCCGATTCGATTGCCACCTACGTGGGCTATCAAATCGACTCCGGAGCCCAGGTGGTGCAACTGTTTGATTCCTGGGCCGGCCAGCTCTCTCCCGCTGATTACGACACCTTCGCCGCTCCATACCAAAAGCGAGTGATCGATCAGGTAAAAGCCACCCACCCCGACACCCCCCTGATCCTCTACATCTCTGGGAGTGCAGGGGTGCTCGAGCGCATGGCCCGCACCGGTGTCGACATCGTGTCCCTGGATTGGACCGTTGACATGGCCGAGGGCATCGCCCGGCTTCCCGAGGGCGTGGGCGTGCAGGGAAATGTGGACCCTGGTCTGCTGTTTGGCACCCCGGATGCCATCCGCGAGCGCATCTTCGATTGCGTGCGCAAGGCCAAGGGCCGCAAGCACATCCTTAACCTGGGCCACGGAATCCTGCCCGGCACCCCGGAAGAGAACGCCCGGGTGTTCTTCGAAACCGGCAAGGCGGTCAATGAGCTGATGGGTGCTGCCGGTTGACGGCAAACCCAGGCCCACAGACTGGAAACCAGGAAAGTGGAAGCCAATCAAAAGCGCGAATCCTGATCACGGGAGCCAGTGGCTGCGTTGGCCAGTACATCACCGAAGAGCTCTATCGCAACAGCGATGCCGATCTCTTGTTGTTGCTCCGCGATCCAGCCAAGCTTCAGGTGGTGTCACCGCAGGATTCCAGAATCACCCTGCTGATCGGTGACCTGCGCGAGCTTGGCCCCCACGCCGAGGCCATTGCCTCGGCCACCCGGATCATCCATACCGCCACGGCCTGGGGCGATCCCGCCAGAGCCCAAGCGGTGAATGTGGATGCCGTCAAAGAGCTGCTCCGCCTCACCAATCCAGCGGTGCTGGAGCAGGTGATCTACTTCTCCACCGCCAGCATCCTGGATCGCAACCTCCAGTTGCTGCCAGAGGCCCAGGCCCATGGCACCGAATACATCCAAACCAAGGCCGTCTGCCTGGGCCAGCTTGAGCAGCACGCCCTCGCCCCGAAGATTGTGGCCATCTTTCCCACCCTGGTCTTTGGCGGAAAACTCGGTCCCGCCGGCCAAAGCAACAAGGGCGATCGCCACCCCACCAGCTACCTCACAGCGGGGCTGCTGGAAGCGGTGAAATTCCTGTGGTTGGCCAAGTGGCTTCGGGCGGAGGCCAGTTTCCATTTCATCCACGCCGCCGACATCGCCACGGTCTGCGCCCACATGGCCACAACACCCCACCAAGCCAATCCCGAACCTGACCAGGGCCCCCTAAGGCGACTGGTGTTGGGCCAAACAGCTGTCACCGTGAATGGCACGGTGGCGAACCTGTGCCGATGGCGCGGCGGTTGGTATCCCCCCATCGCCGTTGACCTGCGGGGCTGGTTGATCAATGGCCTGATCAAGCTGCTACGGATTAAAATCACCCCTTGGGATTTGTTCTCCATTCAGCAGCGCCACTTCATCCATGAGCCGGTGAGCCCCCCGGAGCGTTTTGGCCTGGTGAGCCTGGCTCCAACCCTCGAAGCGGTCTTTGAGACGGCTGGTCTCCCCCGGCGGAGCTGCTAAATGTTGCGATCTTGGCTTTTGGGGTCACGAAAGCCACGATCAGGGCCTAATTTTGATGGGTTGCTACCGCTCTGAAGCGCCCTCCCATGCGCCGTATCATTTCCTTGATTGCCCTCTGCCTGGCGCTTGTTTTGGGTGCCACCCCAAGCTTTGCTGCCGACGTGGCCCATGGTGGTCAAATCTTCTCCGCCAACTGCGCCGCATGCCACATGGGTGGCGGCAACGTGGTGAATGCTGAGCGCACCCTAAAGAAAGATGCCCTCGAGGCCTACCTGGCCAACTACAGCAGCGGCCCTGAAGCTGCCGTGGCCTACCAGGTAACCAACGGCAAAAACGCCATGCCCGCCTTTGCTGGCAAGCTCAGCGAAGGCGACATTGCTGACGTGGCTGCCTATGTGATCGACATGTCTGGCAAAGGCTGGGCCTGATCGACTTTGCTCAATCCGTAGGCCCTGGACTAAGCCGGGGCCTTTTTATTGGGCGCGCCGAGCCTCCAAAACCGCCAGATACAGATCCTCCGGCACTTCACGGATGTCGTATTCACTGGGGGGTACCCCATGCACGTGGAGGTGTACCGCCATCCAGCAATTGCGTTCGGGATCCTTGCCAGTGGCGTCGAACTCATGGGAGGCCTGGACCAAATACTCAACCAAAGGGTCTTTTTCGTCCATGGCGATCAAGAACTGAGGATTTCCAGCTGGAGTAAAACAATTTCTAGCATGGCCTCGACCCGAAAAATAAACTTCAGGGATTTTCAGCGAACATAGGCTAAAATAGAGAGAAATGTAGCCCTGCACCTACAATGGCCCTGCTAAGCGGAACCTGGTATTCAAGAGATGGGAAGAGCCTGGATAGTGGGGTAGTCATCAAAAGAAAGAATATCGACACCAATGATCGAATCCGCATCGACGCCACTGGGATTGTTTACTACGACTCAAATAACGATTGGTCGGTTGATGAGAAAGACACTGTAATTGGCGCTCTTGTCAACGCAAGTGCGCTGGCCAAAAGCACAGGCATTTTTACACAAGATTCGAACAACCCCACATTATTTCTCTTCGGAGCTAACACATCAGATCAAAGCAAAGGGATGCTAGTAATATTCAACGAAACATATTTGAAAGGCTTGTCACTGGATCCACCACCTCCGGTAAGTCCCCAGACGACCCAACCGACTGCTTCAGCATTAAAAACGAGTCTAGAGGGGACACTTAAAAACACAACGAATATCAAAGACTTCATTGATAACAATTTAAAAACTAATTCAACTGTCAGCTCCGAGTCGTCAGTCAACCTAAATTCTGAACTTAAAGACAACGTCGTGCTTAGTGGCTCGAGCAATGTTAATGCCACTGGAAATTTTCTTGACAACACCTTAGTTGGCAATACGGGCAATAACGTCTTGGATGGGGGCGTCGGCAATGACATTCTCATTGGTGGCGCTGGGGACGACAACTACTATGTTGATTCCACTTACGACACAGCGATTGAACTTGCAGAAGATGGAATCGACACTATTTTCTCGACGATATCGCTAATAATCCCCAAAAATATTGAAAACCTAATTTTAACAGGATCTGCCGTCAGCGGCACAGGTAATGAATTGGGCAATACCATCATTGGCAATGAGATTTCCAACGAACTCTATGGCCTTGCAGGCAACGATACGCTTGACGGGAGAGGTGGTAATGACAACCTTTTCGGGGGCATTGGCAATGATATATATTACATTTATTCCCTAGCCGATAAAGCCGTGGAAAAACCAAACGAGGGAGAAGATACCATCAAAATCTTTATCCCCAATACTGGAATATACTTATTGCCGAACAATTTTGAGAAAATAATACTAGATGAAGTAGCGCGTGTCTCAACAAGGGGGAACAAATCATCGAATGACATCACAGGTAATTCAGGCGACAACATAATTTACGGTGACGCCAATGAAAAAGAAGGAGGCGATGATCACATCCTTGGCCTGGGAGGATCGGACACACTCTTTGGTGGGATTGGCAATGATTATCTTGATGGGGGAGACGGTTCGGACAACCTTTTCGGAGGACTTGGTAACGATATCTACATCGTCGACAATGCAGGCGATATTGTCAAAGAATCCAGGGCTCAAGGCCAAGATTTAGTGCAAAGCTCTATTGATTACACTTTGCCTGAAAATGTGGAAGGCCTAAGCCTTACTGGGGTTAACAATCTCAGGGGGACTGGAAACGCCCTCAACAATTCAATCAAGGGCAATGCGTCCAACAATATCATGGATGGTCTTGGTGGTGTAGACATTCTCACTGGCCTTGGAGGTGCCGATATCTTTAAATTCTCAACCAAACCAACCTTCCTGGCAGCCACTGCAGACCAGATCACAGATTTCAACCCTGCAGAGGATTGGATCACCATCAGTAAAGAAGCCTTTGGCCTAGCTATCAACACCGAAGTCAGTTTTAAATCGGTTGGTAATACCAATGCTCTTGGCAATGCCCTTGCAGGTGCTGAAGCTTTTATCTATGACTCCAGCAGTGGAAATCTCTATTGGAATCAAAATGGTATACAGAATGGCGCTGGACGTGGGGGTGTTTTTGCAATTCTCACGAATCAGGCAGTACTAACAGCCGGCAATCTCAACTTGTTTTGAGGAGATTGCTGGCTAAATGAACGAAAATGAACCAGAAAAATCGACGTATGGCCCACCCTGATGCGACCAATCCAAGAAGCCACCTGTTGCTGGGATCCATCTTGGCCACGGGTATATTGCTTGCCGTCATGGCAGATAACGGCAAAGCCAATGAGGGGATGGCCGGTTCCTGCCGCCTGGTGGTTCCACCAAACAACAGCGAGCTCCAGCCCAAGCGGATCAATCCCAGCCAAGTAGCAGGTAAAAATGCTGGCGGCTGCCTATCACCAAGCGATGCCATTTACGGCGCCGATGGATGCCCGATCAAACTCTGCGGCGCCAATGCCGGGGTAATTCCCCTACCAGCACCATAAACTAAGCGGGAGGATTCCTCCAGGCTCGTCATTGAATTCCGCTGGGATTACAATATTAGCTAGTAGCTAGTAACAACATAGTAGCTACGGGCAAATCCCCCTGGAATTGTGAAAGTACCATCATTCAGACCGCAGAACAAGTCGTTTATACAGACTCCGTAAAGCTAGACAACGTGAACCAAGAGTTGAAGCCTTTATTTCCAGCAAGCAGCTGTT
>CAMDSS010000067.1 GCA_945907085.1 Cyanobium sp. NIES-981
CCGCCGCCCCACACAACGACAGAGCAGTGGTCCAGCCGGGTGGAAGCCGATGCCATGGGCTTGAGCGGATTCCCCAAGATTGCCAGGCGGGGCGTCGGTAAGATCCAATTTCGGCGCAGGGCCGCTCCGGCGGCGCAGCGAGCCCTCTATCCCCGCCGCATGTCTTTCACGCTCACCACACCGCTCTATTACGTCAACGACAGGGCCCATCTGGGCAGTGCATACACAACCCTGGCCTGTGATGCCATCGCCCGTTACCAGCGGCTCAAGGGTGAACAGGTTGTCTTCATCACTGGGTGTGATGAACACGGTCAAAAGATCCAGCGCACGGCCGAAGCCCAAGGGCTCAGCCCCCAGGCCCATTGCGATGCGGTGAGTGAGGGTTATCGCCAGCTATGGAACCAGTGGCAGATCAGCAATGATCGCTTTGTGCGCACAACCGATCCCCGCCATCGGGAGATCGTGCAGCAGTTTTTCAAGCGGGTCGAAGCCAATGGCGATGTGGTGGAAGGTCGCCAACAGGGTTGGTATTGCGTGGCCTGCGAGGAATTCAAAGACGACCCCGCGGAGGCCAGCGCCCCCCACTGCGCCATTCACCAAAAACCACTGGAGTGGAGGGATGAGCTGAATTTGTTCTTCCGGCTATCCCGCTATCAGCAGCAGATCGAAGCGTTGATTGCCAAGCCAGGTTTTATTGCACCGAGTAGCCGCAAAAAAGAAGTTGAAAACTTCGTCGCCCAAGGCCTCAGGGATTTCTCCATCTCCCGGGTTGACCTGCCTTGGGGCATTCCCGTGCCTGGCCACCCGGGCCATACCTTTTATGTGTGGTTCGATGCCCTCCTGGGTTACCTCACGGCCCTTCTGGATCAAAACGAAGAGCCGGATTTGGCCCTGGTTAATGCCAGGGGCTGGCCAGCCCAACTTCACGTGATCGGCAAGGACATCCTCCGCTTCCATGCCGTCTATTGGCCCGCCATGTTGCTCTCCGCGGGACTGCCTCTGCCGGAACGGGTATTTGGCCACGGCTTCTTGACCCGAGAAGGACAAAAGATGGGCAAATCCTTGGGCAATGTGCTCGATCCAGAAAGCTTGCTTGAACACTGCGGTCGGGATGCGGTGCGCTGGTACTTGCTTCGGGATATCCCCTTTGGTGACGACGGCGACTTCCAACAGCAGCGCTTCAGCGACTTGGTCAACAACGACCTGGCCAACACAATTGGCAACCTGCTCAACCGCACATCGTCGATGGCCCGCAGGTGGTTCAACGAAGCTGTGCCGCCCGTTCCAGGGGGTGTGGCCGCCAGCCACCCCTTAGCTGTTGCGGCCCTCAGGGCGGGCGAGCAATTCACCCGGGCCATGGATCTCCTCGATTTCCGCAGCGCAGCCGAAGCGTGCCTGCACTTAGCGATCACAACCAACGGCTATCTCAATGACCAGGCACCCTGGAAGTTGATGAAGCAGGAAGGCAACGAGCTGCAGGTGGGCTCAGATCTCTACGCCGTGCTCGAGGCCACCCGCTGGGTGGCGGTGTTGCTCGCCCCCCTGGTGCCGGAACTCTCCGATCGCATGCTCCAACAACTGGGCCAAGCGCCATTGGCGAGTGGCGCATCCCTGGGCGCTCCATCGGCCTGGCTGGCGGCCCAACAGTGGGGGGGACTGCAACCGGGTTTGGCCTTACCCGAGCCCCAACCCGTGATGCAACGCCTGGAGCTCGAGGCGCCCCTATGAACCGGCGCACGCCAACGCTCGGTTCCTTGACCCTTGGGGCCATGGCCTTGTCAGGCCTGTTGGTTGGCTGCCAAGGCCAAAAGAACCCGGAGCCGGCGGCCCAACCCTTTGTCTTCCGTTCCCTCAACCTGAAACAGCACAATTTGCTGGGCCAGCCCAGCTGGACCCTCACCAGCCCTGAAGCCCGCTATGACCTCGGCCGCCGGGTTGCCCAGGCAAGCAATTTGAAGGGAACGCTGTTCTCCAATGGCACTCCCCGCTATCGACTCTCAGCCACCAGTGCCACTGTTCTCAATGATGGTGAGTTGATCCAGCTCGAAGGTGACCTGGTCATCCAACGCCTCGGTGCCCAACCCCTGGTGATCAAAGCGAAACGGGCCCGCTGGTACCCAGCCCAGAACCTCATGGTTCTCGATCGCCGTCCAGTAGCCACCCAAGACAAACTCCAAATCGCCTCGGATCAAGCACGGTTTTTGATCGATCAAGACAAACTCGAGCTCCGGGACCATCCCCTGCTGACGCGCTATGGCGATGGCGCCATTCGGGTCAACGTTCGTAGCGTCGATTGGTTTACAAAGACTGGTGATCTCGTCGCTGCAGGCCCAGTGCGGGGGCTGCGAAACCTGCCCAACAAGCAGCAGCAAGTTCTCACCTCGCCAGCCTTGAAGGGCAACACGCTCACCCAGATCCTCACCCTGGCAGCACCAGTCAGGCTTGTCGATATCAGCCGTGGGGCCGTCTTCAATGCCAAAGACACGCAAGTGGATGTGCGTCAGCAAATCATCCAAAGTGACCAACCCTTTGACGGCATCCTGAAGCAATCAACGGTCCACGGGGTTGGCTTCCAACTCTTCTATGCCAGCCAATTGGCTGTTGTATCAAGCCAATGCGAACTGGAGCAACCAACGGATTCCCTGACGGCAAACCGTTGCCAATGGAATTGGCAGAGCGACCAGGTGAAGGCCATTGGCAACGTGGTGCTGAAGCGCCAAGCCAACAACCAGACAACTAAATCCGATCGCATCGATGGTCGACTCGGCAGCCAGGGTCTGGTGGTGTTTACCAGCCCCGGCAGCCGGGTGAACACCCAGATGACCTTGAAGCAGCAGTCTCCTAGGGCGAAATCGAAGGAGCCTCGCTCCGGGTCGGCAGCCGCTCCAATCCAGCTCTGAGCTTGGCGGCCCAACCCTCCGCCCAGGTCAAATCGCTACGGCTAAAGCACCGGGCCGACCAGCCCCCCAGCAACACCAGGCCGTCTTCGCCCAGGGGTTGAACCAGCACCGAAGGCAATCCGGGCAACAGCGCCTCAAATTCCTGGCGGCCGGGATAGAGCTTGAGATCCACCAGGGAGATGGCGGATTGCTTCTCGAGGGCCCTCTGACAGATGGCCCCGGGGGCAAAGGCTGATGGGGCAAGCAAGCCACGGCGCAAAAGCGGCTGACCCCGCCAGATCACGAGCACCACGGCTGCAGGACTGGCGGTGAGCAGCATGTGACTTCCCCATGCCAATTCTTCGGCCAAGGCCTCGGGCAGGTCCGGGCTAAGAACCAGGCCCTGCTCGCCAGGGAGTTCTGAGCGAATCGAGGCCTCGGGCAGGGCCCGTGTCCAGAGCACGCCCACCAGCATCAGGCCCACGGCTAGCAAGCTCGCGAGCACCGCGGCCCGCTCCAGGGGCGGATTCACCTCAGGAGCCAGGCCTTGGTTGGCCACAACCAGCGCCAGGGCGACCAGGCCCAGACCGATACAGAGCCTCGCGGGCGTTGGGATCGTCATCGACTCAGAGCAGGCAGAGGGCCAAGAGGAGACAGGGGTCCCAATAGGCGGCAAACTAGGGCCACGGTCGGCCTATCCCCTTGCAGTTGCTTCCATCTCCCCATTGGCTGGTTAAGTCGATGCTCCGGCCTTGGCTCTGTCGCATCGTTGCTGTTGTGGTGTTGTGCCTTGGCCTGCTTTGGCCCAGCGCAGGATGGGCCCTATCGGCGAGCAGCCTCCCCACCGCACCGCCCGCTGAACGGGTGGTTGACGAGGCCGGCGTGCTCAGCCGTGCTGCCATTGGCGAACTCACGGCCCAACTCAACGCCTTTGAACCAGACCATATCGATGCCCACTTGATCACGGTCAAGCGGCTTGATTACGGCCTCACCCTGCCAGGACTGGCCCAGGACATTTTGGCGAGCTGGCTCGGATCCGGCGCCGAAAACAACCAACTCCTGTTTCTGCTCGATAGCCAGACCAATTCCGCGGCTGTTGCTGTCTCCTCAGGACTGGAAGCAGAGCTGAATAGCGAATTGCTGAAGAGCACGGCACGGACAACCATGGCCCAGCCCCTTCGCGATGGTGCCCGCTATCGCCAGGCAAGCCTCGATGGCATGACCCGGCTGCAAACCGTGCTCCAGGGCGGTGAGGATCCGGGCGAGCCGGAGATCGCCGAAGTGGTGACGCTGGCCACCAATGTGCCAACCCAGGAGGAAACCTCCGAAAGCAACGCCTTTACCTGGGTTGTGGTGTTGTTGGTGGTTGGTACTGTCGTTCCGATGCTCACTTGGTGGGTTTTCTCACGCTGAAACCCGATGGCTCTCACCGATTGGACAGGTGCTTTTGGTCGCGCCCAGCAGCGTGACCTCAGCCACGACATTGAGCGCGGTTACGAATCAGCCCTGCTGATCCAAAGCATCGAGCTTGAGCATTACAACGACAGACCCGTTCGTGCCGAGCTGACCCTGAGCATCCCCAAGGCTGCCCAGGCCCAAGTGCTGCGTCGTTTTCGCTCCGCCCTGGAGATCTGCCGCAGCTCCATCGAAGCGCTTGAGCCCCATCGCAAAGAAATCGCTGGCCAGGAGTTGCGCCAGCTCCAGCTGATCGAAGCGGTGGTCAGTCGCTATGACAACCAGCGACGCCCCCTGCCCACCATCAGCCGCAACCCAGAAGTGCTGCCGCGCAGCCTGATTGGGGTAATGGACCAGGTCAGGCGCCAACTCGACCCCGAGGCCGAGGCCAGTGTGGTGGCCGGGTTTCGCCGCCGACGGGACTCCACCTTGGTGTCGCTGAGGATCCTGCTGCTATTGATTCTGGTTCCAGTCTTAATTCAGCAAGTCAGCCGCACCTACGTGGTCTCCCCCCTGGTGGATCGCTTTGCCGGTGATGCCACGATCCTCAATTACCCCAAGCCCCATCTGGAGCAGAAGGCCGTGCGGCAATTGCGCGACTTCCAGGGGCAAATCGAATTTGAGGCCCTCCTCAATGGCAACCCCTTGCCAAGCCGGGAGGAAATCCAGGCTGAATTGAGCAAAAAAGCTTTGGAGCTCCAGGCAGAAACAGCCCAGGAAAGTACCCATGCCATCAAAAATGTTCTTGCCGACCTCAGCGGGCTGATCGGTTTTGCGATCGTTTGCATCCTGGGACAACGGGATATTCAGGTTCTGAGGGGCTTTATTGACGAACTTGTGTATGGCCTAAGCGACAGCGCCAAGGCCTTTGCCATCATTCTTTTTACCGACATCTTTGTGGGATTCCACAGCCCAGAAGGCTGGACAGTGCTGCTTGATGGTGTCGCGAATCACTTGGGGCTCCCAGCGGAGGAGAACTTCATCTTGCTGTTCATTGCCACCTTCCCTGTGGTCTTGGCAACGATCTTCAAGTACTGGATCTTCCGCTACCTCAACCGGGTGTCGCCGTCCTCCGTCGCAACCCTGAGGAACATGAATGGTGGGGGCTAAAACCTGCTTGGTAGCGGCCTGCTTTTTTGACGGTGCAATCGACTTTCAAGCGTTTGTGATGGCCCCCCAACCATCCTGAATGGGACACGCGATCACCGTCGTTACCGGTCCAGCCCGTAGCGGCAAGAGCCGATGGGCCGAGCACCTGGCCCAAGCCAGCGGATTGGAGGTCACCTATGTGGCCACGGGTGGTAGCGGCGTTGACGATCCCCAATGGCAGGCCCGCCTTGCCCTCCATCGACAACGCAGGCCACCGGCATGGGGATGCCAGGAAGTGGGCTTTGAACTAGCCGGCTCCCTTTCCACGATTGGGACCCAATCCCTCGCCCTGGTTGATTCCCTCGGCAGCTGGGTTGCCCATGGCCTTGAGCTCAATGGGGTGACTTGGGACCAGCACTGTCAACGGCTGCTTAGGACGATGGAGAGCTGTCAAGGCACCGTCATCGTGGTGAGTGAGCAGACAGGCTGGGGGGTCGTGCCCCCCACGGCCATTGGCGGCCTCTTCCGCGATCGGCTCGGGGAGTTGGAGCAACAGGTCATGGCGATTGCCACCACCGGCTGGCTGGTGGTGGCGGGCCGGGCCATTGATTTGCTGTCCAACAGCGTGGCCATTCCCTAAAGAGCAGCCATTCCCGAAAGAACAGCCATTCCCCGGAGCCCAACCATGCCCCAGGTCATCCTCTACCAACCTGAAATCCCACCCAACACCGGAAATGTGGCCCGCACCTGCGCCGCTACCGGCACGGAATTGCACCTGGTAGAACCCCTTGGTTTCTCGATCGACGATCGCCAACTCAAACGGGCCGGTCTCGACTACTGGCCCCTGGTGACCCTCAGCCGCCATGCCGATTGGACGGCTCTACAGCACGAGCGCGCAGCACGGGGAGGCCGGCTGATTGCCCTCAGCAGCCATGGCGCCATGCCCTACAACGCCTTCCCATTCGAAGCCGACGATTGGTTGCTCTTTGGCCGCGAAACCGAAGGGCTACCCCCAACGGTTCTGGACCAGGCCCATGCCTGCCTCACCATTCCGATGGTCCGCTCCTCTAGGGCCGTCCCCCATGGGGTGCGGAGCCTCAACCTCTCGGTCGCCGTGGGGGTTGTCCTGTTTGAGTCCCTGCGGCAATTGAATTTGCTGACAGGGCCTAAACCCCAGTCCTGAACAGCATTATTGCCGCAAATTGCGGCAAATCGTATTCACCACAACTTGTATTTGGGGGTTCTATCGGTTACTGTCTGGCGAGTTCAGTGATATGGCTTCAGAAATGCGCCATATCCGTCAGGAATTTTGTATGCAGTCTTGGCGAACGTGTTTGAGGGTGGCGTTACCAGTCGCAGTGGCCATGCCTGCTTTGGTTGCGGCTTTAAACCCTCCAGCACCCCGCCACGGTGACCTTGACGTCCTCGTCGCCGCCCTGCCCGCCCCAAGTACCGAGAAGGCTTGGGTCAGGGTTCGCGACAACGTCACCATCGACGATCTCTCCGCCAAGCTCAGGGTTTCTGGCGAACGCCTCGCCGCCCTCAACGATGTTGAGACCACCCACCAATTTCGTCAGGGGGAGTGGCTGATCGTTCCAGCCAAGCAGGTGCGCCTGGTGAAGCTGCTTGCTTCCTTGGATCCCAGCGAATTACGGCGCACCCCGCCCCTCCAGGATCTCCCTCCCCTGGAAGAAGGCCCAGCCGTGCGCCTGGGCGACAGCATCAAGAAAATTGCCCAGCGCTACGGCGTTACCCTCCAGCAGCTCCTCCAGCTCAACCCCGGGCTCGATACGGCCAAATTGGTTGTGGGAAGTGAAATCAAGCTCTCTCAAGCCTCCCCGGCCCGGCCCCGACTCCTGATTGGTCTGGCCCCCACTGGCAGCGGCGGGATCAGCTGGCCGGATTTACCGAATTTTGGCAATTCTGATCGGCCGTTTGATTCCGGTTTGTCCGCCTCCGGCTGGATATGGCCCACCAAGGGCATGTTCAGCTCTGGCTACGGCTGGCGTTGGGGACGGATGCACAAGGGCATCGATGTGGCCAACAATGTCGGCACCCCGATCGTTGCAGCCAAAAGCGGACGGGTAACTTTTTCTGGCTGGGATGACGGGGGCTATGGCTACAAAGTCTTGGTTCAGCATGAGGATGGCAGCCAATCGCTCTATGCCCACAACAGCCGGCTAGCCGTCAGGGTTGGTCAAGCCGTCGAGCAGGGTCAATTGGTCTCCTACATGGGCAGCACTGGCCGCAGCACCGGCCCCCACCTGCACTTCGAGATTCATCCCCCAGGTCGCGGAGCCATCAACCCCATGCAAATGCTCCCCCCACGCGCCTGATAGAATCGATCCCTCAGCGGCTCGGTAGCTCAGCTGGTTAGAGCGTGGGATTCATAACCCCAAGGTCGGGAGTTCAAGTCTCCCCCGAGCCATAGCGATTGCCGCTTAAAAGCCCCCTACTTAGGGGGCTTTTTATTGCGTCCTCCAACGCCTAGAAGAAGAACAAAGTGTCCATTGTTACTACTCTAACTAAGAGCAAGAATGGAACTAAAAGCGGCCTACAAGATGGCGACTACACAATGCCTAGCGCATCTCGATTGCGTTCAGCCGTTCACGGAAACTTGCCGAAGCGCTGCCATCAAAATCATCCCCGTCCAGCTCTTGAGCCGCGGGTTCGATCCGGCGTGGATCTGCCGCCATGGGCTGCTGGACAACGTCGACAGGTTGCTCGGCTGGCATCGGTACGGAAACCGATCGGCGGGCCCTTGAGCCATAGGAGCGCCCCTCCAGGGCCCGGATCAGGGACTTGCTGCGATTGGCTTCACCAACGCTCTGGCCCTGCTTGGGACGAACCAGAGGATTGTCCTTGAGCTCGGAGCGAACCTGATTCAACAGGCGGAAGTGGCCAGTCGTGTTGTATTTGCGAAGTACGGTTGGATCCCAAGCCATGCAAGACGACTGAATGATCTGTCGAGGCTATCGCCTTGAGGCGACGAAATTGTGATAAATTGTTGTTTGGATAACTGGTAGTCAATCCGACTTCGCCCTAGGTCTGGCATTGACCCGGATCCTCCCTTCCTTCACCCCTTCCCAACGAGCATGTCGAGACTGGTCGGTCTGCAAGCCCCTGACTTCACTGCCACCGCAGTGGTTGACCAGGAATTCAAGGAAATCAAGCTGTCCCAGTACCGCGGCAAGTACGTGGTGCTGTTCTTCTACCCCCTCGATTTCACCTTCGTCTGCCCTACCGAAATCACCGCGTTCTCCGATCGCTACTCTGATTTCACCAGCCGCAACACCGAAGTGT
>CAMDSS010000068.1 GCA_945907085.1 Cyanobium sp. NIES-981
GGGCCTGGGGCATCAAAAAAACGAGGCCGCCGGGCCCGATGGTGCCTTCTTTTTAAGATCCAGGCACTTCTCCCTGCCGCAATGCTCTGGCCCTGGCGCCGCAAAACCCGACGAGCCATGGCGCGCATCGCCATTGAGGGGCCGATTGGCGGCGCCACCCGCACCCGGGTGCTCAAGGCGATCAAACAAGTTCAGGACAGGGAATGTGCCGCCCTGCTGCTGCGGATCGACAGCCCCGGCGGCACCGTGGGCGACAGCCAGGAAATCCATGGCGCCCTGCTGCGGTTGAAGCAAAAGGGCTGCAAGGTGGTGGCCAGTTTTGGCAACATCTCTGCCTCCGGCGGGGTGTATCTGGGGGTGGCCGCCGACAAAATCGTGGCCAATCCCGGCACCATTACCGGTTCGATTGGGGTGATCCTGCGCGGCAACAACCTCTCCAAGCTGTTGGAGCGGGTGGGCGTGAGTTTTGAAACGGTCAAAAGCGGCCTGTTCAAGGACATCCTGTCGCCGGATCGGGCCCTAAGTGGGGCCGAGCGCGATCTGCTGCAAAGCCTGATCGATTCGAGCTATGCCCAATTTGTGGAGGCTGTAGCCACCGGCCGCGCCCTGAGCGAGGCCACGGTTCGGGGGTTTGCCGATGGCCGGGTCTTTACCGGGGCCCAAGGGCTCGAGCTGGGCCTGGTGGATGCCCTCGGTGATGAGGAAACTGCCCGGTTACTGGCAGCTGAATTGGCTGGCCTCGATCCCGAGAAGACCAAGCCGATCACCTTTGGCACCCCCCCCAAGCGCTTTGGCGGCGTGCTGCCCGGCCGGGGCCAACTGCGCGGGGTGCTCGAGGCCCTGAGCCTGGAGCTGGCCTGGAGCGGCCAACCCCTCTGGCTCTACCGGCCATGACCAGCTCCATGGGCTCCAACCGCCAGCTGCGGGCCCTGCGGGGCGCCACCACCGCTGAGGCCAACACGGTCGAAGCGATCGGCGCTGCCGTGGCCGAGTTGGTGCAGGCGCTGGTCGAGCGCAACCAACTCATGGGCGACCAGGTGGTGTCGGTGACCTTCTCGGTGACCACCGATTTGGATGCCTGCTTCCCTGCGGCGATCGCCCGCCGCCAGCCGGGCTGGGAGCAGGTCGCCCTGCTCGATTGCCAGCAGATGGCCGTCGCCGGCGACCTGCCCCGCTGCATCCGGCTGCTGGCCCATGCCTGGATGGAGGCCAGCCAACCCGTGGTCCATCCCTACCTGCGGGAGGCCTCCCGCCTGCGGCCCGATCGGGCCGCCAGCTAGCTGGCCGGCCACCCGCCCCACCAGGGGCTGCTTCGCCTGCTGAGAATTGAAGCACTCCTGGATGGCTCCCCCATGGGCTCCAATCGTTTGCTGAAGACCCTCGGCCATCGCGTCAAAGCCGTAGGGCTGGGGGCTGGGGCCATTGGCGTCGGGGCCCTAGCTCTGGCTGGCCTGGCCACGGGGCCCATCGCCTCGAGGCTGCTGGTGCAACCCGCCCGGGCCCAGGCCACCCCGAGCCTGATGGAGTTCCGCTGGGACAACACCAAGGACTACCGCAAGCTCTATTACTTCATGAGCAGCACCAGACCCCTGGAGCGTTCGGACTACTACTTCATCCTCAAACCCAAAGACCGCAAGACCGCGATCCTCAAGCTGAGCATCACCATCCCCAAGTATTTCAACGCCAAGATCGATCCCAAACAGATCAAGCTCTGCAAGATGAGTGAAGGCGGCATGCTGGCGCGCACCCGCTGCGTGAAAGACATCCCCGCCACGATCGAGCTGGCCGACAATGGCAACGCCATCGAAGTCTTCCCCGAAACCCCCGTCTCTGACGAAGGCACGATCGGGGTTTACATGACGATCTTCAATCCCTTCAACACCGGTATGTATCAGTTCAACGCGCTGGCCCAAGCCCCCGGGGACATTCCCATCGCGGGCTATCTGGGCAGTTGGTTGATTCAGATCGAACCTCCCCAGCAGTAATTTTTTGCAGTGCCCAAAAGGGGATCAGGTCACCTGATAGGTTGGCCCTAACGCCCATTCACGACGCGACGAGAGGAGCGAGACAGCCGCCATGACCAAACGCACCCTGGAAGGAACGAGCCGCAAGCGCAAGCGCGTTTCAGGTTTTCGCGTCCGCATGCGCAGCCACACCGGCCGTCGTGTGATCCGCACCCGTCGCCGCCGCGGCCGGGCGCGCTTGGCCGTTTAGGCCCCTTGGCCTTACCCCTGCGCCACCGGCTGAAGGGACAACGGGTTTTCGACTGCATCTACCGAAAGGGCCGCAAACACCACGGCCCTTTTTTGGTGTTAAGGCTTCTCAGCGCCCAAGCCAACCTGCTCCCTCCCAGCCAACGCTCGGCGCCGGTGAGCCCCTGGCGCTGTGGGGTGGTGATCAGCAGCAAGGTGCACAAGCGGTCGGTGCGCCGCAACCGGCTCCGCCGCCTGCTCCACGACCATCTACTCCGCCAACTGGCAGCTGATCCCCCCCCCGCCCAGGCCCAAGGGCCCCTCTGGCTGCTGATCAGCCTCAAACCCGGCAGCGCCGAACGGGAAGCCGCCCAGCTCCTGGGAGAATGCAGCCAACTTCTGCAACAAGCAGGCCTAACCCCATGAGTGCAGAGATCCAGGAATCGGTCTTTTATGAAGGCGGACCCGCCAAGGGCGACCTGATCTTCAACCTGCTGCTGGGCCTCACCCTGATTGGCATTCCCTTTGCCGTGGGGGGCATCGTGCGGGCCCTGTGGCTGCGCTTTCGGATCACCAGCCGGCGCATCGAAGTGAACGGGGGCTGGTTGGGCCGCGAGCGCACCCAGGTGGTGTACAGCCAAATTCGGGAGGTGCGCTGCGTCTCTCGCGCCCTTGGCCTCTGGGGCGACATGGTGGTGGTGCTCTCCGATGGCTCCAAGCTGGAAATGCGCTCAGTGCCTAACTTCCGCGGCGTTGAGGCCTACATCGAAGAGCGCCGCGCCGCCAAAAAAGCTGCGGCCCCCAAGGGCATGGCCGCCTAAGCCGTCCCTGATCGGGCACACTGTGCCCACGCGTTCCTTTCCCCCAAGCCCCCATCCGTCGTGATCGGCTACATCTCCGACAACCTGCTGCTGCCCATCCTCGATTTCTTCTATGGATTGGTACCCAGCTATGGGCTGGCGATCATTGCGCTGACGGTGGTGATCCGCCTGGCCCTCTTCCCCTTGAGTGCCGGTTCGATCCGCAATGCCCGCCGCATGCGCATCGCCCAACCGGTGATGCAGAAGCGTCAGGCCGAAATCAAGGCCAAGTACGCCAGCAACCCCCAGAAGCAGCAGGAAGAACTGGGCAGCTTGATGAAGGAATTCGGGAGCCCCTTGGCGGGCTGCCTGCCCCTGGTGGTGCAGATGCCGATCCTGTTTGCCCTGTTCGCCACCCTGCGGGGCTCACCGTTCGCCGATGTGCCCTACACCTTGAACCTGAAGGTTCTCCCGGCCGAGCAAATCGCCGCCGTAGAGCCCAAGCCTTTCAACAGCGCCAGTCACTCGATCTTCGTGACTGAAACCAACCACGTCCCCGTGATTGCCAGCCTGGAGGGCGGCACCAAGCTGGGGGTGGGCGACAAACCCCAGGTTCAGCTCCACACCAGAGCCGGCGACAGCTTTGCCTCCGTGCTCGAGGGCATCGACAACGGCGACACCTTCAAGCCCTCCTGGAGCGTCTCCAAGGGTGAGGGGGTCGTGAGCGTGGATCAAAACGGCACCATCACAGCCCTGGCCCCTGGGGATGCCACGGTGGAAGGCAAAATCCCGGGCCTGGCAGCCCGTAGCGGCTTCCTATTCATCAAGGCCCTGGGCCAGGTGGGCTTCATGACCGATGGCGCGGTCAACTGGGACATCGCCATCCTGGTGGCCGGCTTTGGGGCCAGCCTGTTTGCGTCCCAAATCCTTTCGGGGATGGGCATGCCAGCCAATCCCCAGCAGTCGACAGCCAACAAGATCACCCCGGTGATGATCACGGGCATGTTCCTGTTTTTCCCCCTACCGGCTGGGGTGCTGCTCTACATGGTGATCGCCAACGTCTTCCAGGCGCTGCAGACCTTCCTGCTCTCACGGGAGGCCCTGCCCGACAACCTGCAGGCAATCCTGGATCAGCAAATGAATCAGCAGCCAGCCGTAGCAGGCGGTCCCGGTGGCGTGGGTCGCTTGCCGTTTGAGCCCAAGGCCAAAAAGTAAAAGGCCAAAAAACAGCCCCTTTCATCAGCCTTGAGCGATCCCCTGCACCCGATCCCCATCCAGGAGCTCAAGGCCCTTGGCACGGCTCACTGCTGGCAGATCGAGCAAGCCATCGCTGGCCTCGATACGCTCACCCCCGTGCGCGGCCAACTCACGGTGGAACACCGGGGCACCGTGCTGGCGGTGAAGGGGCAGGCGTCAACCATCGTGACCCTCTGCTGCGACCGCTGCCTGCAGCATTTCAACCACCCCCTCCAAGCCAGCGCCGACGAATCCATCTGGCTAGCCGAAGCAGGCCTAAGCGAACCCCAAATCCTGGAGCTGGATATGGAGCCATGGCTCTCTAGAGCAACAACTGCAGCGAATGATGGTGCCGACGCCTGCGACCAGCTCAACCCCCGGGGCAGCTTCGATCCAGAACATTGGGTGTTCGAGCAGCTGAGCCTGCAGTTGCCCATGGTCAACCACTGCGGTTCCGAGTGCCCGGGCCCACCCACCTGGAGTAGCGATGGCCGGGGCGGTGATCCCCGCTGGGCTGCCCTGGGCCAGCTCAAATCCTGAGGCGCTCGCCAGCATGAGCCAAGTCTGGGCTGATCAACTCGACCTACTCATTCGCTCCCGCACCCCGATCCTCTGGATCCGCAGCCTGGAAGAGGAACGGGTAGAGGTGTTGCTCGAGGCCGCAGCCCAACGGCTCGGTGGCCGCAGCCTGCTGCGCTGGGATTTCATTGATGGCCTGAGCGGAGCCCCGAATCGCCAGGGCGAAGCTGCCCGCAATCCCATGGCAGCCCTAGCCAGCCTGGATGGGCTGCCCGAGGGCCAAGGAGCGATCCTGCTGCTAAGGGATTTCCACCGTTACAGCGATGACCCCGGCGTCTGCCGCCGCCTGCGCAACCTGGCCTCCAGCCTGCGCCAGGTGCCCCGCACCCTGGTGATCACGGCACCGGAATGGCAGCTGCCCAGGGAGCTGGAGGATTGCATCACCCTGCTCGAGCTGCCCCTCCCCGATGCCGCCGCCATCGGCGAGCTGTTGGGCTCCATCGCCAGGGCCAGCGGGATGCCCCTGGACGCGGCGGTCCTGGAGCAACTCACCGCCGCCTGCCATGGCCTCAGTGAACAAAGAGTGCGCCAAATCGCGGCCCGGGCCCTGGCCCGCCGGGGTTGCCTGGGCGCAGAGGATCTGGCCGAGGTCCTGGAAGAGAAGCGCCAGGCCATCGCCAAAAGTGAACTGCTGGAGTACTGCCCCAGCGAGGCCACCCCCGCCGACATCGGCGGCCTGGAAGCCCTCAAGCATTGGCTCGACCAGCGCCACCGGGCCTTCAGCGAGGAAGCCGAGCGCTACGGCCTGCCCGTGCCCCGGGGGGTGCTGCTGGTGGGACCCCAGGGCACCGGCAAATCCCTCACCGCCAAAGCCATCGCCCACAGCTGGGGCATGCCCCTGCTGCGGCTGGATGTGGGGCGGCTGTTTGCCGGCCTGGTGGGGGCATCGGAGGCCCGCACCCGCGACATGATCCAGCGGGCCGAGGCCATGGCGCCCTGCGTGCTGTGGATCGATGAAATCGACAAAGGCTTCGGGGGGGATCCCCGCAGCGATGGCGGCACCAGCCAACGGGTGTTGGCCAGCCTGCTCACCTGGATGGCGGAAAAAACCAGCGCTGTGTTTGTGGTGGCCACCGCCAATGGGGTGGAAAAACTGCCCGCCGAACTGCTGCGCAAGGGGCGCTTCGATGAAATCTTCCTGCTGGATCTCCCCACCACGGAAGAGCGCAGGGCCATTCTTGATTTGCAGCTGGGTCGGCGCAGGCCCGCCCACACCATTCCCCTGGAAGTTCTCGCGGATCGCACGGAAGGCTTCTCCGGAGCGGAACTGGAGCAAACCGTGATTGAGGCCATGCACCTAGCCTTCGGCGAAAGTCGCGACTTTGGCGAAGCCGATCTGATCACCGCCGCCAGCCAACTGGTGCCCCTCTCCCGCACGGCGAAGGAGCAGCTCGATGGATTCAAGCAATGGGCCTGCAGCGGCCGGGCCCGGCCGGCCAGCAGATTGCGGGGCGTAACGAACTCCGACGCCAGGTAACAACAGTCGCACCAAGCCTGGGGTCCAGGTTTTTTAGCTCCTACGGTCGAGCCCATGCCGCCGGACCAGCCGTGACTCCAAGCCCCGCCCCCCGTTCCCGCCAAGAGCTGGTAACCCAACTGGCCGTGGCCTGCCTTGGGGCTGGCGTCGTGACCACCGTGGCGGTGGCCCAAGGCCAAAACCCCCTCACGGCCCTGGGGATCACCCTGTTTTCAGCCGTGGCTGCGGTAGTGGTCGGCCAAGTGCTCTAGGGGGCCTCGGGCCACAGGCAAGTCACCACCCCGAATGAGTTCAGCAAGGATCCGGTTGCACTCAGCTCGCACTTGGACAAAGTGGCTGCTGAGGGCGTAGGGCCTCACCGCCAGTTTAGGGCCCCATGCATTGATCTCGAGCACCACCAGTTCGGGGGCTAGGCCAGCAACTTGATGCTCGATTCCCCGCAGCGCAACGCGAATCACGTCCATCGCCCGATCCACATCGGCACCCTGGTCAAGTTGCAGGGTTAAATCCACCCGGCGATAGACATGGGAGGAGAAATTCTGGATCGTGTCGCCAAACAACTTGGAATTGGGAACGATGTTGCGCACGTGATCGACGGCCAGGATCGAACTCATGAACATGCCGATCTCCTCCACCGTGCCGGTAACACCAGCCGCACAGATCACATCACCCACGCTGAAGGGCCGGAACATCTGTAGAAACACCCCGGCGGCAAAGTTGCCGAGCATGCCGCTCCAGGCAGCACCAATGGCCACACCAGCACCGGCCAGCAGGGCCGCAAAGCTGGCGGTGGGAATCCCGAAGAACCCCAGAATTGCCACCGCCAGGATCACCCTGAGGAACACGGCGATGAAGTTGACCAGGTAGCCAGCCATGGTGGGATCGAGGCTGCTGTGGCGCATGGCCTGGCGCAGAAGCCGAACCCCGAGCCGAATCAACCATCCACCCCCAACCCAGAGGCCTAGGGCACCCAGCAGCTTGAACAGGAAGGGCAGCACCGTAGTGGCAACAAGCGTGGGGAGAAATGACACAAACCGCAGAGCCAACAGGACCTTCTAGGCGTGCCATTGGCGTGGCCGCGGGAGGTGTCGATTAGCAGATATCTGGTCCACTCCAAACAAGTTGGAAGATGCTAAGCAGACTAAAATTCGTATTCGGAATTAAATTTCTCAAGCTCCTGATCATAGCGCTCGAAACCCCTCAAAAGATCCTCCGTATAGCCATTCGTATCGTATTCGCCGCGCAAGAATGCCCAGACATTCACAACAGGTCTGTAACCGGACTTGAACTCCTCCCGGAGCTCGTCGTCACGAATGTCACCAATTTTAGCGATGAAGAGCTCAACATCCCTCTTGAGCAGGACAATCTTTTTATCGTGCTCAGGACTGAGTTTTCTTCGCTTCTTTGGCACAGCCCATCGACATCAAAACCCACCATAGCAACATGCCACCACGGGGCGCATAGCCTGCCTGCCAACTATCCAGCTCATCACTCAAAAACAAGTCTGCACTTTGATGAGCGTCTAATCAATACCGCGCTAACATTGCTCAATCATTCCAAACGGGGTCCCTTGGCAACGCGTACTCGCCTGGCATTTGCTGCAGCCTGCCTCGCCCTTAGCCTCCAGCCCCTTGGTGCCAGTGCCCAGTCCAATGCCGGCCAGCCCAATACAGGGCAGCCCACAACAGGCCAATCTGCTGACCAAAACCAAGCCCTGACGGCTGTTTCGAAAATGATGGAAGGCCAGCGAACCTACTACCAAAAAAATGGCAGGTTCCAGGCCACCGTATCAACCGTGCAGAGAGATTTCGGATTTACGTTGCCTACCAGCTTCAGCTTCGCCATCCGAACAACCACCTATTCGGCCTATAGCTATGTGATCCCCAATCAGCCGGCCTATACGGGTCAACTCAAAGCCTATGTAGGGGCCACATTTATGACTCCTGGCCAAAATCCCAAGATGATTACGATCATCTGCCAGAACACCCAACCCGGTCAAATCAGGCCCGCCGATCCCAGCCTTGTGCTTGGCAGCTTTACGCTGAATCCAACGGGCAGCATCGTTCAATGCGGTAATTTCTCGACCCAGATCAGCGCATCAGTCGTCAACGAATAGCAGGCCTCTGGATCGGGGAAAAATCAGATAGAGCAGGGAACCCATGACCCCAGGATCATTAAGGGCCCTGATGCCCGCCCTGGCCAACAAGACCTACTTCAACTACGGCGGCCAGGGCCCGCTGCCCACCCCTTCTCTCGAGGCCATCACCACCACCTGGGGCCAGATCCAGGAGCTCGGCCCCTTCACCGGTGCAGTGTGGCCCCTAATCGAAGGCACCACGAGCCGGTTGCGTCAGCACCTGGGCCAATGGTTTGGCGTGGGAACCCATCGGGTGGCCTTTAGCGAAAACGTGACCAGGCCTGCGTGCTGCCCCTCTGGG
>CAMDSS010000069.1 GCA_945907085.1 Cyanobium sp. NIES-981
GGTCCCTATGCCGTCATCGGGCCCGAGGTGGAAATTGGTGCCGCTAGCAAGATCGGCCCCCATGTGGTGCTCGATGGCCGGGTGCGCATGGGGGCCCGCAACCATATTTTCCCTGGAGCCTGCATTGGCCTTGAGCCCCAGGATCTCAAGTACGCCGGCGATCCCACCGCGGTGATTTTGGGAGATGACAACACCATCCGAGAGTGCGTCACGATCAACCGGGCCACCACCGATGAGCAGGAAACCCGGCTGGGGAGTGGCAATTTGTTGATGGCCTATAGCCATCTCGGTCACAACTGTGAACTGGGTGATCGGATCGTGATCGCCAACGGTGTAGCGGTGGCCGGTCACGTGGTGGTGGGCGATCGGGCCGTGATTGGAGGGGTGCTCGGTATCCATCAGTTTGTGCACATCGGCACCATGGCGATGGTGGGTGGCATGAGTCGCATTGAGCGCGATGTGCCTCCGTTCACGATGGTGGAGGGGCACCCATCCCGGGTTCGGGCCCTCAACAAAATTGGCCTGAAGCGCAGTGGCCTGGTCGATGCTGAGGGTGGTCAACAGTTCGCCGAACTCAAGTGGGTTTGGAGCTTGCTCTACCGGGAAAGGCTGCCCTTGGCCCAGGCCTTGGCTGCCCTGAGGAGCCAGCCCTTGGCTGGACCTGCGGCGGAATTGGTGGGTTTTCTTGAGGCTTCCGTAGGCCCCAGCCGGCGGGGACCCATCCCCGGAGTCCGTTAATGCTGCGTCTGTTGGTCAGCACGGGCGAGGTGTCTGGGGACCTCCAGGGTTCCCTTTTGGTCAAAGCACTCCACGCGGAGGCCCAGCGCCGGGGCTTGGTCCTGGAGGTGGTCGCCCTTGGTGGTGAGCGGATGGAGCGGGCGGGGGCTGTTCTGTTGGCCAACACCACCCGGATGGGGGCCATTGGCCTGCTCGAGGCCATCCCCTTTGTGCTGCCCACCCTGCGGTTGCAGCGCCGGCTCAAGCGTTGGTTTAAGGGGGAGCCGCCGGATGGGGTGGTGTTGATCGATTACATGGGCCCAAACGTGAGCTTGGGGTTGCGCCTCAAGCGCAAGTTCCCCCAGGTGCCGGTCACCTATTACATCGCTCCCCAGGAGTGGGCCTTCAAATTCGGTATCGAAGGCCGCACCAACCTGATCAGCTTCACGAACCAGATCCTGGCGATCTTCCAGCAGGAGGCCCGCTTTTATCGGTGCCGCGGTGCCAATGTCACCTACGTGGGCCATCCCCTGCTCGACACCATCGGCGAGGTGCCCAGCCGGCCGGCTGCCCGCCAGCTCCTGGGGTTGAAGCAGGATGCCTCGGTGCTCCTGCTGATGCCGGCTTCGCGCCGGCAGGAGCTGCGCTTCATGCTGCCCCACATCGTGGCCGCCGCCGCCCAGTTGCAACAGCTTGACCCCTCCCTGCAGGTGGTGGTGCCGGCAGGGCTCCCGGGGTTTGAGACCCAGCTTTCGCTGCAACTCACCCAGGCTGGGGTGCGCGCCACCATCATCCCGGCGGCCGATTCCGATCGCCTCAAGGCGGCGCTGTGCGCTGCTGCTGATGTGGCGATTGCGAAATCCGGAACGGTGAACCTGGAGTTGGCCCTGCGCGGCGTCCCCCAGGTGGTGGTTTACCGGGTCAGTCGGGCGACGGCCTTTCTGGCCCGCCACATCTTGCGTTTCAGCGTGCCCCATATCTCGCCGGTGAATCTGGTGCTGGGTGAGCGCCTGGTGCCCGAGCTGCTCCAGGAAGACCTCCGGGCCAAAACGATCGTGGCGGAGGCCCTGCCATTACTCGATCCATCGGGCCCTGGGCGCCTTGAGATGCTCGCGGGCTACGACCGATTGCGCCTGGAGTTGGGCGAACCCGGAGTCACCCAGCGGGCGGCCTGCGCCATCCTGAACCAGGTGTTAGGTAGCAAGGCTTGAACAAACGGGCTTGGTTGGGGGCGTTGCAAGCGTTTGGGCTCTGGTCCAGTGCAGTAGCTGCAGGATGTCTTTTGGTTGGGGCGGCTGGCCTGGTAGGCGGGGCTCCGGTGTGGGCTGCCCCTGCAACCGCCTCTGCAATTGCCCCGACAAAGGGCCCGCTGCAGGAAGCGGTGCTGGCCGGGGGTTGTTTCTGGTGCCTTGAGCACGACCTCGAAACGCTCCCAGGGGTGGTTGAGGCCGTCAGTGGCTATAGCGGAGGCCACCTGGATAACCCCACCTACGGGCAGGTTTCGTCAGAGAAAACCGGCCACCAGGAAGCTGTGCTGGTGCGGTTTGATCCCAAGCGGATCAGCTTCCCCACCCTGTTGCGCAGCTATTGGCGCAACGTGGATCCCCTCGATGGCGGCGGCCAGTTTTGCGATCGCGGCGATTCCTACCGGCCCGTGATCTTCACGGGCTCCAAGCTGCAGCAAGCCCAGGCCGAGGCCAGCCTCAAGGCCGCCGCCGCTGAATTGCATCGCCCAACCTCCGCCATTCGGGTGCAGATCAAGCCCCTGCAGCGCTTCTGGCCCGGCGAGGGTTATCACCAGCATTACGCCGTGCGCAATAGCGTCAAATACAACTACTACCGCTGGGCCTGCGGTCGGGATCGCCGCTTGGATGCCATCTGGGGCAAGCGAGCCCGTTCCGGCGGGGCCTGGTCAGGGAGCGTCCCCCAAGCAGCCGGGCCAAAACCGAGCTCAAAACGGAGGAAAAGCTGAAGGAGGCTTTCGCCTCAAAATCCTAGAACCCCTGTCTGGGAAAGCTTTTTGACCAGACAGGCCTCCTTTGGGCGTACCTACCATTTTCGTCTCAAAGCGCCTACCTCTGTATGTATCTGCTGACCATCCGAGACGGTCTGCAGACCCGCCATGTCGGGCCTTACCAGAGTCCGAAGCAGGCTTGCGATGATTTGGATCGCCTGCTGCCGCTCTGCACCGAACGGGCCCGCTGGCAGATTTACGCGCTTGAGGCGCCAGGCTGTGCGCTTGAGGCGCAAAACCGTGGGCTCGAGGCGTCAGAGCAAGTGCCACGCAGCCTGGTGGGCCATGGCGTTAAGGCAGCTGCTTGATTGATTGGCCTCTTGATCGAGGGGCTTCTTGATTAGTGGTGGCTTGCTGGGTCGTTACTGGGTTGACCCTTGCGCGGATAGCCGCGCAGCAAGCCGCTCTCGATCATGAGGCCCACGCCAGCATTGATCAGGATGAGGCCAAGGGTTCCGTACCAAAACCAGGGCCCAGGGCTGGTGATGGTGTCCACCTTGCCGGAGGCTGCAAGGGCTTGAATCCCCTTGCGGATCACCGCTTCACCAAACAGGCACAGGCCAGCGGGGAGAAGTAGAACGCCCAGTTGGGCTTTGACGTACCAGCGGATTTTCTGAACAGCCATAAAAGCAATGGTCGTTAAACAACACGGTGCTTGATCAACAACCTAGGTGGCTGCCGTAGCCCCTTGTTCAATCCACTGGACCAGGGTGCGCACCCCAAATCCCGTGGCTCCGGCTGGATCAATCCCCCGCTCTTTGTCGCTCCAGACCGTGCCGGCAATGTCGAGATGGGCCCAGGCCAGGTTGGGGCTGACGAAGTCTTGGAGGAACAGGGCCGCGGTGATGGAGCCCCCGGGCCTGGGTCCGGTGTTTTTCATGTCGGCTACGGGGCTTTTGAGCCCCTGCTTGTAGGAGGGCCGAAGCGGCATGCGCCACAGCGTTTCGCCGCCCGCCTCACCGGCGTTGACGAGGGCCTGGGCCAGGCCATCACTGCTGGACCACAGTCCGGCGATTTCCTCGCCCAAGGCAATCAGGCAGGCTCCGGTGAGGGTGGCCAAATCCACCACCACATCCGGTTCGAGCTTGCAGGCGTACACCAGGGCATCCGCCAGGGTGAGGCGCCCTTCGGCATCGGTGTTGTTGATCTCGATGGTTTTGCCATTGGAGGCTGTGACGATGTCGCCGGGGTGCACGGCACCGCCACTGATCATGTTTTCGCAGGAGGCCACGATGAAGTGCACCTCCACGCCGGCTGGCTGGAGTTGGGCGATGCTGCGGGCCGCTCCCAGCACGGCGGCACTGCCGCCCATGTCGTACTTCATCATTTCGATCTGGGAGCCAGCCGTTTTGAGGTTGTAGCCACCGGAATCGAAGGTCAAGCCTTTGCCCACCAGGGCCACCTTGCGTTGGGCCGGGCCACTGGGGCGATAGGTGAGGTGGATGAATTTGGGGGGCAGATCCGAGCCTTGGGCGACGCCCAGGAAGGCCCCCATGCCGAGGGCTTCACAATCGCTGCGCTCCAACACCTTCAGCTCCAGTCCATAGGTCTGGGCGATCTGGGCTGCCGTGTCGGCCAGGTGCTGGGGGGTGGCCACATTGGGAGGGGCGGCCACCAGTTGGCGAGCCAGCTCCACCCCGGCGCAGGTGGCGTCCACCGCGGCGAAACAGGTCTGTTGAGCGCTATCCAAGCCAATCAGGCTCACCTGGTTGGGCAAGGCTTTGGGCTCGGCTTTGCTTTTAAAGCGCTGGTCTTGAAACAGGCTCAGGCGCACGGCTTCGGCCATGGCGCGGGCCGCGGCTCCAGCCCCCAGGCCCTCGGTGGGTAGGCAAAGGCCGAGATCCTGGGCGCCTGCCGCACAAGCGGCGCGGGCACCAGCAGCGCAGGCCATCCTGAGCCCGGCCAGATCAAACGCTGCGGCCTCGCCCAGGCCCACCAGGATCAGGGTTTGGGGGGAAGCTCCCAGGCGCTCCAGACTGACGCTTTCGCCCGGTTTGGCCTTGAACTGGCGCTGCTCGAGCCGCGGCAGCAGCTCGCTGCCGAAGAGGTTGGTCAAAACCTGGCGCCGAGGGTCTTCCGGATTGGAGTCGTTGTTGGCAAAGAGGCCTACCACCAAGGTGTCGCCGGCCCAGGCGCTGAGGGCGCTGGCCAGGTCTTGGGGGATGCAACGAAACTCCATGGACCACGGCCGGCTTAGGCCGAGATCGTAGCCAGGGCCTAATCCAGCCCAGCGGTGAAGGGCGTGGCCCAGCGTGCCCGGGTTTCTTTGTTGAATGGCGGCAACCAGCGCTGGATCAGGGCCTGCTCGAGGGCGCGCCTGGGTTTGATCTGGGCGGGCACATCGAGCCAAAACCGAATGCTCAGTTGCAGGCTGAGATTGGCCTTGAGCAGGGCTTCGCTGTAGGCCGCGAGGTAGCTCTTGCAATCGTGCTCCCCTTTCCAGCGCTGGTCGGCCCGGCCGGTTTCGCCCACGTAGAGCAGCAGGGGGCTGGAGCCGGGGCTGGGCTGATCCACCACGAAATACAGAGCTGCCCCCTGCTGGGGGGCCTGGGGCCAGCGCCAAAAGGACAGGGCTTGGGGCCTGAGATCCAACGGATTGAACTGGGCTGCGGCGTCTTCAGGATCATCCAAGCCGCCATTGCCCTCGGCGTGGGCAAACAAAAGACCTTGCTCAGCGGGCCCCCGTTGGCCGTCGAAGAGGGGGTGTTGGTGCTCGGCCAGGCGCTGTTGCCAGTCCTCGAGCTGGTGCTTGAGCAGCGGCAAGGGATCGGGCCCGGCGGCAGAGCCATGGGGCTGGTCGCCCCCAATCCGTGGCCCCCCAATCCGTTGATCCCGAAACAGATCTCCCTGCCGTGCCATCAGGAGCGGCGTGGCTTTCTGGGGGACAGGGGCAGGGCGGGGCCCGCTTGGGCAGCCCCAAAACGCACCTTGCCAATCCATCGCTCCACCAGATCGGAAGGCAGCTGAAGCCGCTCCTGCAGATCGGCGAGATCCCGAAACGGTTCCCGCGCCCGTTCCCGCACCAGCCGTTGGCAGCGTTCGCTGGAGAGGCCCAGGCCGCCCAGCTCCCGGGCAGTCGCCAGGTTGAGATCGAGGCGGGCGCCTTGGCCCCCGGTGCTCGGGGGCTCGCTGTACCAGCGAAAATCCAGCAGGGGCAGCCACCCCGCCACCTGGTCGGCCGTGAGATCGAGGGCCTGGCCCAGGTCTTCTGCTCCACTGAGTTGAACGCCGCCCCGCTGGAGCCGCAGGAGCAGGTTCACCTGGTCGGGCGTGATCCCCGGAAGCCTGAGCCAGTCGGCAGCGGTGGCCCGGTTCACATCGAGGCGCCAGCCCAGGGCGGCCGCATGCTGCACCTCCACCGCCGAGGTCAGCCGCAGGGCAGGGTTCTGTTGGAGCTTGAGGGAGAGCAGATCCCGTTCAATCGCGCTCTCGCCGTTATCCGTGCTGGGCGGTTGGGGCGGCGCGGCTGGAATCAAGCCAGTCGCCACGAGCAGGTGGCGGGCCAATGGATCCAGCCAGTGGCGTTGGGCCATGGAGGTGGGGCGCCGCCTGACGAGCTGCACAGTTGGTTAGGCCTGAAACTAGCGAGAGACCTCGGTGGAAGGCCAGTCGATCAGTCCCCAGCGCAGTCCCAGCACGGCGGCATGGGTGCGGTCGTTGGCCTGCAACTTGCGCATCACATGGCTGAGGTGGGTTTTCACCGTGTCGACAGACACGAAGAGGTGTTCTCCGATTTGGATGTTGCCCTTGCCCTGGGCGACCAGGGCAAGCACCTCCAGTTCCCTGGGGCTCAAGGGTTCGAGGGGGGCTCCCCCCTCATGGCCGCGGCGGAAGAGTTCCTGCAGGCTTTTGTCGATATAAATCCCGCCACCACTCACCGCTTGAAGGGCGGCGACACCGGCCCCAAGCCCCATCCTGGATTCCACAAGCAGGCCGTCGCAGCAGGCATCAATCGCCGCCTTGATTTGGCGATGGCGCTGTTCTTGGGTGATCAGGAGCAGGGTATGGACCTGGGGCCAGCGGGCTTTGATCTGCTGGACCAAGGCCACCCCATGGCCCCGTTCCAGCTGGTCGCTCAGCAGCACCATCGTGGGCTGGTGTTGCTCCACCAGGGCCAGGCCTTCGTCTTCGGTGGTGGCTGCCCCCAAGACGTGGTCGGGGTTCTCGATCCAACCGAGAAAGGCCGCCAACAGAGCCCTGCTGCCCAGGCACACCACGATGCGGGCGTCCTGGAGCATGAGGTTGCTCAGGTCGGTGTTACGCCGTACTTGATCCAGGAATGGCGTGAAGTCCAGGGGCTGGGCTGGCTGGCTGGCGAGATCCATTTTGGCGTGTCCCAGCCTGGAGGCATACGTAGATCCGCACTGTTCAGAGCTGGCGCCCCTGCTCACAATTGGGCGATCACGGCGCTGCCAGGGCCATGGCGTTTTTTGAATCCGAAATCGTTCAGGACGAGGCCAAGCGCCTGTTCACCGACTACCAGCAGCTGATGCAGCTCGGGGGCGAATACGGCAAGTTCGATCGGGAAGGCAAAAAGCTCTATATCGACCGCATGGAGGAAATGATGGGGCGCTACCAGGTGTTCATGAAGCGCTTCGAACTCTCCGAAGACTTCCAGGCCAAGCTCACCGTGGAGCAGCTGCGCACCCAATTGGGCCAATTCGGGCTGACGCCAGAAACGATGTTCCAGCAGATGCACCAAACCCTGGAGCGCATGAAGGGCCAGTTGGAAGCCGACACCTAGGGCTAGCGTCTGGCCGCGAAGGCCGGCTGCCTACGATCCACTCGTGGACGGGCATCGGATGGCACAAGCTGATTGGTCACTGCCCCAGGACCTGGCGCGCGGGGTCGCCGATCTGTTCCCTAATGGTGAGCTTTCCGGCGCTGGTTCCGATGGCGACCAACAGCTGGCCGCCCGGATTGGCGAGGCCCAAACAGCTGGTCGCCCCCTACGGGTAAAGCTCGGCATCGACCCCACGGGCACCGATATCCACCTGGGGCATTCGATTCTGTTCCGCAAACTGCGGGCCTTCCAGGATGCGGGTCACACGGCGGTGCTGATCATTGGCGATTTCACCGCCCGCATTGGCGATCCCACCGGCAAGAGTGCGACCCGGGTGCAGCTCAGCGCCGAGGCCGTGGAGGCGAATGCCCGCACCTACCTGGCCCAGCTTGGGGAGGGCCTGCCCAAGGACCAGGCCCTCTTGGATTTCGAGACCCCTGGCCGCCTTGAGGTGCGCCGCAACAGTGAATGGCTGGCGGGCTTGGCCTTGCCCGAGGTGATTGAACTGTTGGGGGTGTCCACCGTGGGCCAGATGCTGGCCAAGGAGGATTTCGCCAACCGCTACGGATCGGGAACGCCGATTTCCCTGCACGAATTCCTCTATCCCCTGCTGCAGGGTTACGACTCCCATGCCATCGAGGCGGATCTGGAGCTGGGGGGCACCGATCAGAAATTCAACGTGGCCATGGGCCGCGATTTGCAGCGCCACTTCGGCCAACGCCCGCAATTTGGGATGTTGCTGCCCATCTTGCCGGGGCTCGATGGGGTCCAGAAGATGAGCAAGAGCCTGGGCAACACCGTGGGTCTCTCGGAGGATCCCCTCTCGATGTATTCGAAGCTTGAAAAGGTGCCCGATGCCGTTGTCGACACCTATTTGACCCTGCTCACCGATTTGGATTTGGCCGCCCTTCCCGCCAGCCCAAGGGAGCGCCAAAAGGCCATGGCCCTGGAGGTCACCCGCCAGCGCCATGGGCTCGCGGCGGCCCAGCAGGCCCAGCTGGATGCGGCCACGTTGGTGGGAGGGGCTGCCGGCAGTGGGGCCGCTGATGCGGAGGTGCCCGCCGCTTCCCTGGCCCAGGTGAACTTCCCGGCCAAGGCCTTTTATCTGCTGGCTGCCGTGGGCATCT
>CAMDSS010000070.1 GCA_945907085.1 Cyanobium sp. NIES-981
GAAGCCCCATGGCGAAGCGATCCCTGGCCAGCCTGTCGGCTGATGAACTCCGCGGCAAGCGGGTGCTGGTGCGGGTCGACTTCAACGTACCGCTCGATGACGCCGGTGCCATCACCGATGACACCCGGATCCGGGCCGCCCTGCCCACCATCAACCACCTCACCGGCCATGGCGCCAAGGTGATCCTGGCGGCCCACTTCGGCCGGCCCAAGGGCCAAGTCAACGAATCCATGCGGCTCACCCCCGTGGCAGCCCGCCTGGGTGACCTGCTGGGCAAACCGGTGACGAAGACCGACAGCTGCATCGGCCCCGATGCAGAAGCCAAGGTGGCCGCCCTGGCCGAAAGCGGCGTGGTCCTGCTCGAAAACGTGCGCTTCTTCGCCGAAGAAGAGGCCAACGACGAAGGCTTTGCCAAGCAACTCGCCGCCCTGGCGGACGTCTATGTCAACGACGCCTTTGGCGCCGCCCACCGGGCCCATGCCTCCACCGAAGGCGTGACCCAGTACCTGAGCCCCAGCGTGGCCGGCCTGCTGATGGAGAAGGAACTGCAGTACCTGCAGGGCGCCATCGATGAGCCCAAGCGCCCCCTGGCCGCCATCGTGGGGGGCTCCAAGGTGAGCTCCAAGATCGGCGTGCTCGAGGCCCTGATCGACAAGTGCGACAAGGTGCTGATCGGCGGCGGCATGATCTTCACCTTCTACAAAGCCCGGGGCCTGGCCGTGGGCAAGAGCCTGGTGGAAGAAGACAAGCTGGAGCTCGCCAAGGAACTCGAAGCCAAAGCCGCCGCCAAGGGCGTGCAGCTGCTGCTGCCCACCGACGTGGTGCTGGCCGACAACTTCGCTCCTGACGCCAACAGTCAGACCGTCTCGATCAACGCCATCCCCGATGGCTGGATGGGCCTGGACATCGGCCCCGATTCAATCAAGGCTTTCCAGGACGCCCTGGCCGACTGCAAGACCGTGATCTGGAACGGCCCCATGGGCGTGTTCGAGTTCGACGCCTTCGCCGCGGGCACCAACGGCATCGCCCACACCCTCGCCGACCTCAGCGCCAAGGGTTGCTGCACGATCATTGGTGGTGGTGACTCCGTGGCTGCCGTGGAGAAGGTGGGCGTGGCCGACAAGATGAGCCACATCTCCACCGGCGGTGGCGCCAGCCTGGAGTTGCTCGAAGGCAAGGTGCTACCCGGCGTGGCGGCCCTCGACGAGGCCTGATCCAAGGGGCCCCTGATGGGGCCCCTTTTTTGTTGGCAGGTTCAGAAACCGGGTTTGGGCTGTTCGCCCCAACCCTTCGGCTTGCTTCCACGGCCTTGGGGGGTCGGCAGGCCAAAGCGCTGGTTGACGGCCTGCCACTCCGCCATTTCCTGGCGGCGCAAGTCCCGGCGGGCTTGCTGGGCGGTTTGGAGGCAGGTGTCGACGGCACTCTGGCCACGGGCCTGATCGAGGCACCGCTCACTCTGGTTGAGCTGGTTCAGGCGCTGGCGATAAAAACGCTCTTCCAGGCTGCGTTGGGCCTGAAAAAACCCTTGGCGCTGGGCGGGGCCCATCGCTGTGAAGGCCTTGAGCCGCTGGCTCTTGAGTTTTTGGACCTGGTCACTGCCCTGGCCAGACCAGGGGGCCGTGGCCGGTTCGGCCAAGGCTGGTGTTCCAGTGAGCGCTGTTCCAGTGAGCGCCATGCCCGTGAGAGCGGTGCCACCCAGCACCAAGGCGGTGCTGAGCGCGGAAAGGGTTTTGGAATTGCGTAAACCCATGGATGGTTCGGAAGGATGGTGAGGACCTGACGTACTCATCTTCACGGCTGCCGCCAGCTGAAATGCTCCTCAATCACCTTGCAGATGTGACCAGATCTGACTGAGGCAAGCGCCCTCGCTGCCCAGGCGGTTCCCCTAGGGAGTCAGCCCCGCCTGGTCTGCCACCACCCGCACCCGCTTGGTGGCGGTCACGATCCCCTTGGGGTGCACCAGCAGCACAGCCCAGGTTTGGTTACCAGGGGTGAGCGGAGCTTGGACGGTTTTAAACACCCCTCCACCTCCCAGGGCACCAAGCTGGAAGCTGGGGCTGGCCAGGGTGTTCACCTGGGAATCCGTGAGGGCCGAGAGCCCCCCGGCGAGAACGGCCCCATCGAGCGGATCGTCAAACACCACATCCACGTCGTAGCGCTGGCCGGTGAGGACCGCATCGGGGATCAGCACGCTCACGGGCAACAGGACACCAGCGGAATGGAGCAGGGATTGCTCCTTGATCACCCTTTGGCTGTTAATCCGAGCGCCATCACTGCTGAGGGCAAGCAGCTGCACCGCCTCAAAGGCGTAGGTATGGGACCCCTCCTTGCGAGTGCCCACCACCTTGATCTGGGTGGTAGTGGTGCCATCTTTGAGGGGAGCACCAGGACTCACCAGCCATTGGGCATCGGGGAAGTCCTTCAACAGGCTGCGCCGCCGCAGCCCCAACAAGGTGGGATCCAAACCAGGCCCCGCTTCCAATACCGCCGAGAGTTCGCCGCGGCCGTTGAACGCCTTCTCGAGGGCCTGCAACTGGAGCGCTGTGGGCGCCTGGGCCGCTGCAGCAGCTTGAGTCTGCGGCGATGGCAGGAGCCCGGAAGCCCCCAAGGCCAGCACGGCCATCGTCCAGGCCCGCAAGCGGAACCGGGAACCCAAGCGAAAACGCGGCATCGAGCCTGGTGAAACGGCTTTTAAGTTAGGCCGGCCCCCAGGCTTTGCCGATGCCCCGGCTCTTGATTGCTGCAAGCGGAACCGGCGGCCACCTCTTTCCGGCCCTAGCCGTAGCCGAGGCCATGCCAGAGAGCTGGGAGGTGCAATGGCTGGGGGTGCCCGATCGACTCGAGCGGCAGCTGGTGCCCAAGAGCTACCCCCTCCACACCGTGCGCTGCGGTGGCCTCCAGGGCAGGGGTTGGCGCCAGGTGCTCAGCCTGCTCCAGCTGCTCCAGGCGATCCAAGCCGTGCGGCGCCTGATTCGCCGCGAGCACATCACCGCGGTCTTCAGCACCGGTGGCTACATCGCCGCCCCGGCAATTTTGGCGGCCCGCTGGTGCGGGGTGCCTGTGGTGCTCCACGAAAGCAATGCCATGCCAGGCAAGGTGACCAGGCTCCTAGGCCGCCATTGCACCCGCCTGGCGATCGGCCTCCCCCAAGCAGCCCAGCGGCTGCGGGGATGCAGGCCCGTGGTCACGGGCACCCCGGTGCGGCAAGACTTTTTGAACCCAACGGCCCTGCCCCCCTGGGTGCCCCCGGGCAAGGGACCCCTGCTGGTGGTAATGGGCGGCAGCCAGGGGGCCGTGGGCCTCAACCGCATGGTGCGGCCCCTCTTCCAGGCTCTGGTGGTCCATGGGGTACGGGTGGTGCATCTCACCGGCAGCAACGACCCGGAAGCCGGCCAAAACACCCTCTCTGGAGTGGTGGAACGCCCCTTCTCGGGCGAAATCCCAGCCCTGCTGCAACATGCAGACCTGGCCATCAGCCGCTCCGGAGCCGGCAGTTTGAGTGAACTGGCCGTCTGCGGCACTCCCGCCATTCTGGTGCCCTATCCCGCCGCCGCAGACCAACACCAGGAGGCCAATGCCGCCGCTGCAGCCGCCCTCGGTGCAGCCGTAATCGTGCACCAACACGGCCCAGAAGCTCCCGTTCTGGGGCGCACCCTGTGGCGCCTGCTCGGCCCCCGGCTGCGCGGAGCCGCCCCCCCAGCCGATCCCCTCGTGGCGATGGGGGCCGGCATGCAGCAACTCGCCCAAACCAAGGCCGATCAACAGCTGGTGCAGCTGCTACTGCAACTGGTGCCCCTAGGCCCGGGCCCCTAAGCCAGCCCCAGCCGCCCCCCTTCCTCGGCCAGGGCCGCCACCAGGCGCCGATTGTTACGGCGGGATTGGTAGCCCAAGCGCAACCAATTCGCACCGAGTTCGGGGAAGGAACGGCAATCCCTCAGCAGGATCCGGTGGCGTTGCTCCAGGGCTTCCCTCAGGGGCTGCAGGGATTGGCTGGAGCGGATCAGGAGGTAGTTGGCCGCCGAGGGCATCGGCACCAAACCGGGCAAGCGGGCCAACTGCCCAGCCAGCCAAGCCCCTTCTGCGGCAACCCAGGCCTGGGCCCGGCCGCACCAGCGGCCATACCGCGAGGGATTGGCCAAAACCCGTTCCCCCAAGCTCGCCGCCAGGCCATTCACCGGCCAGGGATCCCGCCACCTCGCCCAGCGCTTGAGCCGCTCCGGACTCGCCAAGGCATAGCCCAAACGCAAACCCGCCACCCCATAGAGCTTGGTGAGGCTGCGAATCACGATCAAGTTGGGATAGCGACTGAGCCAGGGAATCAGCGACTGGGCTTCCCCACCAGGCACCAGTGGCAAAAAGGCCTCATCGCAGATCACCAGCCGATAGCGCTCAAGCATGGGCTCGAGGGAAGCGCAACTCCAGAGGCGACCGGTGGGATTGTGGGGATTGGTGATCCACAAAACCGCCCCCGGGGCGGGCGCTGGCAAGGGCTGGGGGAAGTGGGCCGACCACTCCAGATCCAGGGGCTGGGGAAGCACGGCCCCACCCCAACAGCGCAGGGCCCGGCCGTAATCGGCAAAACCGGGCTGAAAGACCACGCTTTGCCCGGCCGCTGCCGCGTCCCGCGCCGCCCAGGTCAACAGCTCTGAGGCGCCATTGCCCGCCAGGACGGCGCCGGTGGGCAAGCCATGCAGACGGGCCGCCGCCCCACAAAAGCCCGTGTAGCCCCGGTCGGGATAGACCCGCCGGGCCGAACCAAAGGCGGCCGCCATTAAGGCAGCAACCATCCGCACGGAAGGGGCAAAGGGCACCAGGGACGCACTGGCATCGAGTACGTCGGCCGGTTGACAGCCCAAGCGCTGGGCCACCGAAGCCACATTGCCGCCGTGGCACTCAGGAATCACAGCAGCAGGACCCACAGCAGCAGCCATCGCAGCAGGCTACGAAGCCAGCTCGAGCCCATCCAGTCGCCAGGCCAGCTCAGTCGCCAAGACAGCCCAGAGGCGTTAAAAGACGACCATGCGTAGGCCCGGCCCCAGGCTCAGTTTGATGGGACGCCCAAGTCGAGGGGCCCTGCGACTGGCCGTGGTCCTAGCCCTGCTGCCCATGGCGGGGGCCTGGGCGGGGTCTGAAGCCCTGGTGCGGCTGCTCGCGTCAGGCCGCTGCAGGGGCTGCCAGCTCAGCGACGCGGATCTGGTGCTGGCCAATCTGCGCGATGCCGATCTGCGCGGCGCCCAACTCCAGCGGGCCAATCTCAGCCAAGCCCAACTGGATGGGGCAAACCTGGGCGGCGCGAATCTGCAATTCACCAGCTTGGTGGGAGCCTCCCTCCGCGGCGCCGATTTACGGGGAGCCCTGCTCGCGGGCAGCGATCTTCGCCAAGCCGACCTCACCGGTGCCCTGCTCGACCCGAGCGCCCTCGCTAACGCCCACTGGCAACAGGCCAAGGGCATTGCCAATGCCCAATTGAGCTACGGCCAACTCCACAATGCGGGCGTGCAGGCCCACCAAGCCGGCGACGCACCGGCAGCGGAGAGCTGGTTTAGCGAAGCCATCCGCCGGCAACCCGAGGCCGCCGTGAGCTGGGTGGCGCGGGGGATCAGCCGCGGCCAGCAGGGCAAGGACGACCTCGCCGCCAATGATTTCCGCTATGCCGCCACGCTCTACGACCACCAGGGAGAAGCCCCAATAGCCAAGCAATTGCGGGATGCCGCCAACCGCCTCACCCAGCCGGCCGCCAAGGAGGCGAGCGCCAATGGCATGGGTAGCCAGTTCCTTGGGGCCGCCGGCGCGGTTCTCCGGCTGCTCGGCCCCCTAGCGGCGAAGGCCCTGCTCCCGATTGGTCTTTAGGGACCTATGACCAACGCTATGGCGCCCCCTGGCCCAGCCACTGGCGCGCCGGCATGGAGGCGGGTTGGTAGCCATAGCCGTACACCCCCCCGGATTCATCGTTGATCACCTTGGGGGACACCATGATCACGAGCTCACGCTTACTGCGAGTCCGCCCCGAGGTGCGAAAGAACTGGCCCACCAAGGGGATGTCGCCCAGGATCGGCCATTTGGTCACCGTGGCAATGTCCTGGTCCGAAATCACACCGGTGAGGATCAGGGTTTGGCCATCACGCACCCGCACGGTGCCAGTATCCAAACGGCGCACACTGAGAATCTTGATCGATCCGCAGCCATTCACAGTTTGAGTTGACGTCACGGCAGAAATGGCCGGCGAAAGAGTAAACGTCACAAAGCCATTGTCATCAATTTTCGATGCCCGTGCTCCCAGTGTCAGCCCGGCCACACCAAAACTTGGCGTACAGGTAATCACACCGCCGGTATTGCTTCCCGTGGCCTGGTTGGAGGTATAGGCCGTAACTTCATTGGTGCCCACGGTCACAAAGGACTCGTTCGCCCGGGGCCGTCCAATCGAAGCGGCAGACAGGGCACTACTTGCACCACCGGCTCCCCCTGCGCTGGTGGCCGCAGCCACCTCAGCCCCGCCGGCAATGGCCTCAGAATTCTCCGAAAGAATGAGGGTCGGAGAAGCAAGTAATTTCGTACTCGAAGAAACAATTTGAGCCCTCAAATAATCAATAAATTGCCCCTCACTGGGCTGGCTAATGGCCGGTGTCGTTCCACTGGGGTAACCATTACCAAAAGACCCCAGGAACTTACCTGAATCATTGACAATATAATTATTGCCGAATTTAAATGCAAAGCTATTGGCGATGGAGGTGTCATTGTCAAGGTTGACATCCAGGATTTTCACCGACAGCGCCACTTGACGCTGCCTCAGATCCAGCTGCCGCAGGTAATGCTCAGCCACCGCAATCAACGGGGCATCGCCAATCAAGGTGACCGTGCCAAGCCGGGGATCGGTGGTGGCCTGCAGGCCCAGCAAGGGACCCTGTTTGGCCCCGAAGGATTCCACCGTGGTCTGCTCCGTGGACTGGGTGGTTTGGGAACTCGGCGCCGAGGACACCGCCGCCGCCTGGGCCACCCCCTGGGTGACGGAGGTGGTGATGGTGTTGATCTTGGAGACCGTGGCCCCCAAATTGGCGAGGTAATCCGCCGCTGAATTCGGCGACACCTGATTGAGGCGATACACCTTCGAGAGCTGGGGAGCGAAGCTTCTGCCCGCAATGCTGGGGCCAGCCATGATCAGATTTCCATCCACCTTCCCCTGCAAGCCCGAAGCCAGCAACACGGAATTCAGGGCCCGGGCATAGGTTTCGTTCCGAAAGGAGATCGTGACCAGCCGACTGCTCGCCCCAGCACCGGCACCCCCTTGGGCATTGGCCCCCAACGCCGCCGGGGCAGCACCCCCGTCGCTATCCACATACACAAAGCCATAGCCGCCGATCTGGGCCAACGCCATCAAGGCATCCTTGGCGGGGGCATTTTTTAGGGTCAAGGTGACCCGCGGACCCTTCACCTGCAGCAGCGACGGGTTGCGCAACACCATCGAGCCCACGGCCATGTCCCCCAGGGGAGGCGCCACGGCCCGGGGCCTAAAGGCGGGCACCTCACTGGGGAGGGGAATGCTGCCGGGCTGGTTGAGATCGAGTCGGGCCGTCTGTTGCACCACCTGGGCAGGCGCTGCAAAGGTGAGGATCAAATTCTGGCCATCGGCACTCACCGTGGGCCGCCGCGACGGCATGCCATTGGCGGTCAGGATCTCGAGCTGGTATGAACTGCCTGAGCCCTGCAGGCTCACCAATTGCATCCCCAATTCCGGCATCGACAACCGCTGGGCGCCAAAGCGCAAAGCCCCGGGTTGGCTGGTGAGAATCTGCCCCTGCCAGCGGCTGCCATCGACGCTCTGGCGCAGCTGGGGGGCCGCTCCCGTGCCGCTAATCACCAACTCCACCCCATCGGGCAACCGCCGGACCGCCAATTGGACCAGTCCGGCGCTTGTGCCGGCCCCGGATGAACCCTCTGCACCAGGCACCGGCGGCGGCGTTTGCAGACGACCCTGGGCCAAGGCGCCACCAGCCCCCCCAACCAGAGCAACGGTGGAAACCATGGCAACGGTGGAAACCGTGGCCGCGGCAGTAGCAGTAGCAACGACGAAAAGCCGATGGGACCAGCCTGAAACGCGTTGCACCACATACCCACCTTGATGGCCGGATGGTATCGCTGCTAACCCGGAGCAGCCAGAGTGCTCTTGGGAGCTGTCGCTGGCCGCAGCGCCCGGCCGTAGAGGGACACATTCAGCTTGAGCACCACCTTGGTGGGCCCGTTGGACAAGGCGGGCGGCTTGCCCTGCGCCGGCTGGGGGCCTGGCGGGCCAGGGGGAGACGCCGCAGGGGCCGGCGTTGCCGGGGTGCCATTTTTGAGGTCATCCAGCACGAGTTGCAGGTCGCTCTGAACCACCAACAGGTTCAGCCGCTCCATCCGCCGTAAAAAGTCCAACACCTGGGGGAAGCTGCCCTTGGCGGCGAGCAACACGGTTTGCCGCTCGAGGCCTTCCACCGCCAGGGGGTCTGGCGGTGGTGGCTCTTTCTCCTGGGCCCCTGCCCCAGCTTTGGGCGGAGGCTCGGGGGCGGCCCCCTGGGGTTCGTAAAGGTCCAGCTGCACGCCCGTCAGCCC
>CAMDSS010000071.1 GCA_945907085.1 Cyanobium sp. NIES-981
GTGGCGAGCACCACCGCACCAGCCCGCAGCCAATCCAGCTGGCCGTTCTCAAGCACTTGGAGGCCCTTGCAGCAACCACCCTCCACCCAGAGTTGGAGGCCAACGGCCCCTTTGCGTTGCTCCAGGCCTGGGCGCTTGAGCACCTCCCTTTCCAGGGCATCAACCAGGGCGCCGCCGGTGCGGTCTTGGGCATGGAGCACCCGCCGATGGCTGTGGGCGGCCTCCAGGGTGGTGCTGAGTTGGTCGCCGTCGCGATCAAAGGCCATGCCCAGTTGCAGCAGCCTGGACACGCATCCAGGGGCCTGATGCACCAGCAGCTCTACGGCGGAACGATCACAGAGACCTGCCCCCGCTTCCAGGGTGTCGGCGATATGGCTGGAAAAACAGTCGTCGTTGTTGGTGACCGCGGCAATGCCGCCCTGGGCCCAGCGGCTTGCGGAGCGGGGTGAATTGTCCTTGCTCAGAAGCAAGACCCTCAGCGGGGCGGGTAGTTCCAGGCAGGCCATGAGGCCGGCGGCTCCGCCTCCGACCACCACCACGTCCCAATTGTTTGGCATCGGGGTTGCAGCGTTCCGGCAAAGGGCCGGTACTAAAAAAGCCGCCGGAAGGCTCCGACGGCTTTCAACGTGGACGGGAGCTTAGGGCTCAGCGGTATTGGCCGTCGTTGATGCGGTCATCGCCTTCGTTAAGGGCAATCGAGGCATCCGTCACGGTGAAGTTGGCCTTGTACTTGTTGAAAAGCTCCTTCTGACGGTCGCTCAGGTCCAGGGCCAGCACGTCATCCACGCTGTTGTAAGGACCCCCCAACACGATCTTGCCGGCCAGGGTCGGGTACATCCCGGGATAGTCCTGGAAGCGGCGCACTGAGCAGTTGTTGAGGTCAACCTTCCCCGCCCGCTCGGCGATTTTGTCGTCGGCGATGTTGCGGAGATCGGAAGCTGCGAAGGCAGGGCTCGGCAGCAGCAGGGTCAACAGGAGACCGGCCATCACGACCCCACTCATCAGCCAGGCAACCAGCCGTTTCATCGCGACACTCCGGAGAATCCAGGACGGGAAGTGGCAAAACCACTCATCTAGCAACGTTACAGATGCGGGACGGGATCTCGGCCCCAGAGCAGCCAGCCTTTTGCAGATCTTCAGATGAGGCGTGTTGATCGTCAGATCAGGCCACTGAGCCGGGGTGCTGCAAGCGCTGCCACCAAAAACAGGCTGTCCACCGCCAGGGTGGTGGCGAGGGCCGAGCTGGTGATCCTGCCCACCTCCCCTTGCTGCCAAAGCCACCGACACAACTGCATGAGCACCAGGGCACAGCCGCTGACCAGCAGTAGGGATGGGAGCTCTAAGACCTGCCTTGCCGCTGCCTGGAGTAGTTGGGGTGCGGCCTCGGGGCTGGCACTCAAGACACCGGGCCAGAGCTGCATCACCCCACTCAGGGCCATGGCCCCATCGGTAGCAGCGGTACCCAGCAAGGAGCCAAGATAGAACCCGCAGGCCAGGCGCCAACGTCCTTGCAGACCAGTGAGGGCCAGGGGCAGGGCACAGGCTTCTAGGGGCAGGTGCCAGATCGGATGCAGGCGGAACCAGCCCCAAAACAGGCAACCGCCCAGCCAGCTGCCGCAAAATCCCACCAGCAGGGATCCGGCATGGCGCAGCCGTTGATCGCTGTGATGGCCGAGCCCAAGGCCAATTGCCAGGAGCGGAACTGTGAACAGCACGGCGCTGAAGGGGGCGAGCCGTACCCACGGGGCCTGCAAAAAGACCGGCAGGGTCACGAGTAGGCCGCTCGCCATGGCAAGCCAGCCTTCCCCAAGCCAGGGCGCCTGGGAGGCGGGGGCTAGCGGGGAGGCCAGCTGGATGGGGCGGGCCCCAACAACCACGGATGTAAAGAAAGTTGACCAACCTTAAGGGGTGGTCTGGGAGGCGTGGCGGCCTCCCCTTTTGGCCATAGGGTCATGGCCTGACGCAGCCTTGCGCGATGACCGATCTGGTTGCTGAACCAACCTTGGGGGTGTGGGAAGCCTGCTGGCACTACCTGGTGCTTGGGGTTGTCCAGGGCGTCACGGAATTTTTGCCCATCAGCAGCTCAGCCCACCTCAAGGTGGTTCCGATGGTCCTCGGCTGGGGAGATCCCGGCGTGGCTGTAACGGCGGTCATCCAACTGGGCAGCATCGTTGCGGTGTTGGCCTACTTCCGTCGGGATTTGCTGGAGGTGGGCCGGGCTGTTCTCCATGCCAGCCGCAGGGGTGATTGGCAGGATCCCTCCGCCCGACTGGGGTTGGCCATTGCCCTTGGCACCCTGCCGATCGTGGTCGTTGGCTTGGCGATCAAAAAATTCATCCCCGACTACGACCATTCGCCCCTGCGCAGTCTCCATTCGATAGCGATTGTCTCGATGGTGATGGCCGTGCTGTTGGCCGTGGCGGAGCAGCTGGGCCGTCGCCGTCGGGTCCTCGCTGAGGTGCGTCCCTGGGACGGTGTTCTGGTGGGGGTTGCCCAGGCTCTGGCGGTGATTCCTGGCGTGTCGCGATCCGGCAGCACCCTTACGGCCTCCCTCTTCGATGGATGGCGCCGCAGTGATGCGGCGCGCTTCTCCTTTCTTCTCGGGATTCCGGCGATCACCCTGGCGGGCTTGGTCGAATTCAAAAACGCCTTGGATCAGCCCATGGCCGGCGGGGTGGGACCCCTCCTGGTTGGAATCCTTTCGGCCTTGGTGGTGTCGTGGTTGGCGATTGCCTGGCTGCTGCGTTTTCTCCAGAACCACAGCACCTGGTGGTTTGTGGGGTATCGCTTGCTGTTTGGGGCTTCAATCCTGCTTTGGCTGGGCCGAACAGCTGCCGGCTAGGGCCACTCCGGCCTAAAACAGAAGAAGCCTTTGATCCCAAGTGGCCTGTGTGGAAGGAACCCTCTGCAGGCATTGCCTTGGCGGCGTCCGAAGGAGATGCCACTCGCCTTCCCGAACCAGCGGTGGTGGCATCGGTTGAAGCTGGCTCGATCGGGGAAGAGTTGGGGTTTCAGCCGGGGGATCGCCTGCTCAGCATCAACGGCAAACGCCCCCGCGATCTGATCGATCTGCAGTTCCTGGTGGGGGAAGAGGAGCTCACCTTGGAGGTGGAAGATCCCGATGGCACCCTCCATGTGGTGGAGCTGGAGAAGGATCTCGATGACGGCCTGGGGCTCGGTTTCACCGAAGCCCTGTTCGACGGCCTTAAGCAGTGCAACAACCACTGCCCCTTCTGTTTCATCGATCAGCAGCCTCCGGGGAAGCGCCGAAGCCTCTATCTCAAGGACGACGACTACCGGCTCAGTTTTCTCTACGGCTCCTATCTCACCCTCACCAACCTGGGTGCTTCCGACTGGCAGCGCATTGAAGAGCAGCGCCTCTCCCCCTTGTATGTCTCCGTGCATGCCACCGAGGCCGCGTTACGCAGTCGCTTGCTTGTGAATCCGAGGGCGGGCCTGCTGCTGGAGCAATTGGCCTGGTTTGCGGAGCGGGATCTGCAAATTCACGCCCAAGTGGTGGTGTGCCCTGGGATCAACGACGGCGCTGCCCTGGAGCAAACCCTGCGAGATTTAGCGGGTTTTGCCGCAGGTGATTGGCCGGCCGTTCTCTCCGCTGCGGTTGTGCCGGTTGGGCTCACCCGGTTTCGTCCTCCCGGTGATGCCTTGAAGGCGGTCGATCGCAGCAGCGCCCGCGCCGTGATCGACCTGGTTGAGCCTCTCCAGCAGGAGTTCCAGCAGGGGTTGGCCAGCCGTTTTGCCTGGCTTTCCGATGAGTGGTATCTGATTGCGGGCTTGCCCCTACCGCCGCGCCATTCCTACGAAGATTTGCCCCAGCAGGAAAATGGTGTGGGCAGTATCCGGGCCTTCTTGGAGGCCCTCGACCTCGCCACCACCGATCTGCCCGCCCGCCTGAACGACCCGCGGCGCTTGAGTTGGGTGGTTGGCCACCTGGTGGCCGAAGCCCTGGAGCCGGTGGTGGCCCGGCTCAATGCCGTGGAAGGCCTCGAGTTGATGCTCTACGGCTTGCCCAGCCCCTACTGGGGCCAGCAGCAGGTGGTGACAGGTTTACTCACCGGATCCGATCTCTTGGCGGGTTTGGCCGGTCAAGATTTGGGCGATGCCTTGCTGCTGCCTTCGGTGATGTTGCGCCAGGGGGAGCCGGTCTTCCTCGATGACCTCACCCTTGTTGAGCTCGAGCAAAGACTGCCAGTGCCGGTGCAGCTTCTGCAGGGTGCAGACGACCTGGTGGCTGTCTGTACCCGTAAGCAGTCGAATGCTGATTAGGCTCAGGCGTAATCCCAAGGTTTTGGTGTGCGGCGCTTCAGTTTTTCTGCTGCCCTGATTGGCCTGGCTGGCCTGCCCGTGGCGGCAGTGGCGGCTACGCCTGCCGCCAACACCACCAAGGCCGTAGTTCCTGCGACCAAGTCTGTTCCTGCCGTCAAGTCGTCGTCCGAGGGCGCTCCTGCGGCCGCTTCGATTCCCTTGGCTCCTGCCGTCCTGGGACCCAGGCCCAGGATCAATCCCAAGGTGGAGCCCACGGCGGCGACGAAACTCAGCCCGGGTATTCGAGATCTCAGCGCGCCCAATTCCTTGGCGCTGCCCACCAAGCCAGAGATGGTGAGGATTCAGCAGCTGCGCCCCTTGAGCTTGGCCGAGATCTTGAATCTGGCTGAGGTGAACAACCCCAATCTCAAGGCGATAGGCAGCCAAGTTGATCAGGCCAAGAGCAATCTTCGGTCCCAGCTTGCCCAGTGGTATCCCACCCTCAGTCTGAGTGCTGCGGCATTGCCAAGCTATACAACTGGTGAGAGTTCTAGGCAGGTTGGTGGAGCTGCAACGACTTCCGGAAAAATTGCTCGTGATGGATTTGATGCGACCCTGTCTGCCCAATATGCACTTATTAATCCACAAAGAGTCCCATTAGTTGCTGCAGCAAGAGATCAATACGAGAAGGCTAAATTTCAATATATTGTCTCCCTTCGCGATTTGCGACTGCAGGCAGCCCAGGCCTACTTTGATCTACAACAGGCCGATGACCAGGTGAGGATTGGCCAGGAGTCCGTTAGGGCTTCCTTGGTCAGCCTGCGCGATTCCAAAGCCCGTTTTCAGGCCGGTGTCGCCACGAAGTTGGAAGTCTTGGAGGCTGAAACCCAGCTGGCCCGCGACCAGCAACTTCTGGCCAATGGCTTGGCAGCCCAGTCCATAGCAAGGCGAGCCCTCGCGGCCTTGCTCGATCTCCCCTTTGGCGTGACCCCAACGGCGAAGGACGTATCGCGGGTGGTGGGAGTATGGAACGCTTCCCTTTCGGAAAGCATTGTGGCCGCCTATTCCTTCCGAGAGGAATTGGATCAGGCAATCTTGGATATTTCGATCGCCAACAGCCAGGCTAATTCTGCCTTGGGAGCTATTCAGCCTTTCCTGAGTGTATTTACCAACTTTGGCTATAATCAGTTTAGTGGTCAAAGTGGAGATGTTACTGGGATTCAGACATCTGGCAATCAGTATGAAACGACCTTTGGGGCCAAGCTCTCTTGGTCAATTTTTGATGGTGGTGCCGCTGCTGCGTCATCCCGCCAGAGCAAGCAGCTAGCCCAGCAAAATCGTTATCAATTTGCCCAGAAAAGGGATGCCATCCGCCAGGAAGTGGAAACGAGTTTCTATGAATTGGAAAAGAACAACCGCGATATCATCACCACATCCCGCGAGGTGATATCCGCCCGCGAAGCTTTGAGGTTGGCCCGCTTGCGTTTCCAGGCTGGGGTGACAACCCAGCGGGAGGTTGTCGACAACCAGCGCGACCTCACCCAGGCTGAAGTTAGGTATTCCACCGCGGTGACTGATTACAACAAGCGTTTGGTTGAACTCAGCCGGCGCACAGGCCTCAACCAGGTGATGGCTTGTTCAGCGCCGACCTTGTCGGCGGTCAAGCCAGTTGGCGCATCGGATGTCCCGGTCGAGCCCACCCCGTTGATCCCAGCATGTTCCGCAGCAGCTTCAGGCGCGGTCTTCTAACTCAGTGTCAGGTACGGCGGCGGGTCCCCAGCTTGTTGTCCAGCCTCGACAGTTGGGCCTGGCAAGCACCCTGAGGCTGGGTCTGTTCCAGGGCTGTCTGGGTTGCTTGGCCGTCATCTTTGCGGGGTTGCTGAACCGGGTGATGCTCAGTGAATTGCATTTCCCTGGGCTCTTGGTTGGCGGAGCCTTGGCCTTCGAACAGTTTGTGGCACCCACCCGGGTGTTGTTTGGGCAGATATCCGATACCCATCCCTGGAGGGGGCGCCACCGGGTTCCCTACATCTGGCTGGGTACGGCCCTGTTCTGTGGCTTGGCCGTGCTGTCGATACCCCTGATTTTTCACGTGGGCCACTTGCTGGCCGATGGCGCCACCATCGCGTTTGTTTTTGGGGCTGCGGCGCTCTGTGGCCTGTTTGCCCTTTATGGCGTGTCGATTTCCTTGGCCACCACCCCCTATCTGGCCTTGGTGATTGATCGCACCAGTGAAGTGGAGCGCCCCAGGGCTGTGGGACTGATTTGGTGCTTGCTCACCGTGGGGATTGTGGTTGGGGCCATTTCGATTGGCATCAGCCTCAAGAGCCTCGATGGGGTGAGTGATCCAGCGGTTTTGCAGCCTGTTCTATTTGGCTTCATGGGCAAGGTGGTGGCGGCCGTGCTGGTCCTCACCCTGGTTGCCACGGTTGGGATGGAAACTCCGATCCGCCATCTAGCCCAGTCAGCCCTAGCTAGCCCAGAGCAATCCAGCCCTCAACAGCAGCGGCAGGATGCTTTTACCTTGCGCCAGGCCTGGACCCTGATCACCTCAAGCCGCCAGGTGCTGATCTTTTTTTCCTTTTTGGTGCTGTTCACCTTGGCGCTGTTTTTGCAGGATCCCATCCTCGAGAGTTATGGGGCCCAAGTCTTTGGCATGTCCATCGCTTCGACAGCCACCCTGAATGCCATTTGGGGCATGGGCACCTTGGTGGGGTTGCTGGTGGCCGGTGCCTGGGTGGTGCCTTCCCTGGGCAAGTTGGCCACAGCCCGCTTGGGATGTCAGTTGATTCTGGCCAGTTTGCTGTTGTTGGTTTTGGTGGGTCTATGCGGCCGTGTTTCGGCACTGCAGCTCGTGATGGCCCTCTTTGGTTTGTCAGCAGGAATCGCTACGAACAGCGCTTTGGTCTTGATGCTGGATCTCACCCTGCCCCAGGCAGCCGGAACCTTTGTGGGGGTATGGGGATTGGCTCAAGCCCTGTCTCGGGCCATGGGCAAGGTTTTTGGAGGGGCCCTGTTGGATCTTGGCCAGGGGCTACAGCAGGCCATGGCCTGGGGAGATTCGGCCTATCCGCCTTTTGCCTTGGTGCTTTTGGTGGAGAGTGGAATTGCGGTCGCGGCGCTTTTTGCCCTTTCCCGGGTCAATGTGCACCAATTCAGGGAAGATACGGGCAGAAGTCTCAGCAAGGTCCTGTCCCTCGAGCTCGGATGAATCCTTCTGTTTCTGCACCGGGCCTTCCCCCCGGTTTGGCTGAGTTGCTGGATCGGGTGGCCGAGCGTCAGCGGCTCGACTTCGGTCATATGGCTTCTGATGTCAAGGCTGATGGCAGCCTGATTACTGCCTGTGACCGTTGGAGTGATGAGGCCTTTGTGAGCGGCCTCGCCGATTTGTTCCCCTCCGATGGGGTCTTGAGTGAGGAGGGGGATAAGCGGGTTCCTTCCACCGAGGCCTATTGGGTGGTTGATCCCCTGGATGGCACCACCAATTTTGCTGCGGGCATTCCCTACTGGGCGATCTCCCTGGCGCGCTTTGAGCATGGCAAGCCCGTGTTGGCGGTCTTGGACGTCCCCCCGTTACGGCAGCGGATTGTGGCGGTGCGGGGTCAGGGGGCATGGCGGAATGGAAAGCAGCTGCAGCCCCCTGCACTCCAAAGCCATCCCGCCGGCTGCGCTTCCTTGTGTAGCCGCTCAATTGGGGTGCTTCAGAAACTTCCCAATCAGCGCTTTCCAGGCAAGATTCGTTTGCTTGGGGTGGCCAGCCTCAACATGGTCAGCGTGGCCATGGGCCAAACCGTGGCGGCCTTGGAGGCCACGCCAAAAATTTGGGACCTGGCGGCTGCCTGGTTGGTCTTGAGTGAGCTGGACTGCCCCTTGCGCTGGTTGGTTCAATCTCCTGAAGGAATTCCGGCTGGCTCCGACCTCACCCAGGCGGATTTTCCGGTGCTTGCGGCGGCGAGCCCAGCCACCCTTGCCACGTTCATGCCTTGGGCCGACGCCCTCGTGGCCTAGGGGGCTGGGCATCCAAAGGTTGCATGGGGGCCGTCGCGGTGTTATGGTTTTGAACTGCGCCGGATCGGGTTGACGCCCGAACTGAGCGTGGGGCCAGTTCAGTGATGGATTGGTGGCTTACGAGACCTGGAGGCGCGAGCCGACGGTGTTGTAAGTTTTCTAAG
>CAMDSS010000072.1 GCA_945907085.1 Cyanobium sp. NIES-981
ACCAAGCGGCTGCGGGGATGGCTGACATGCACAAACAGATTCAGCTGCTCCTGCACCGGTGGGGTCACCAAATCAACGCTGCCGCCAACCAGCAACACCGGCACATCGAGGCCGGCCAAACCACCGGTGGGCCAAAGCAAACTGCCAAAACCGTTGAAGGCCACGACGCCGAGGATGGGGATCGGCGCAAGGAGGGGGTTCGCAACCGGATCAATGGCAGGGATAGGGCCCCGAGCCGAGCCATCCCCGGTCACCCTGGGCATCTGGCATTGCAGCAACTGGGACAAATTCGCCAGGGGCAAGGTGCCCTTCATTGCCTTACAGCGCCTGGCCACCCCCTGCTCCGGCAGCAGGCCGCTGCCCATGAGGGCCGTCAGGCCCCCGAGGGAATGGCCCATCAAGACAACCCCTAGGCGACCAGTGGGTTCGGGCCCAAGCGATGGCAGGGCCCCATCCTTTTCTGCGGTGAGCACGGCCTGAACATCGGCCAGGCGGAGCGGCACCGCTTCGGCCCCTGGCGGTGGGCTGTAGCCAAGCAAGGAGTCTTGAACAGCCTTGTCGTCACTGCCCGGATGGTCCAAGAGCACCACAGGCCAGCCTTGGCCAGCCAGCTCATCGGCCATCCACCGGAGTTGGGCACTGTTCCCGCCCAGCCCAGGCATCAACAGAATCCAAGGACCTGGCTTCGATTGACGCGACGACCAAACCTCGAGGGGCAGGGGCGTCGCCCGGTGCGCCACAACCAGATCCACGTGCTGGGGCCTAAGGCGCTCCCCAGCTTTCAGATCAAGGGGAATCGCCCGCCGCAGCGGCAAGGGCAGGGCCCGTAGGGCCCGCAGCGCATCGGCCTGCTGATCCACCTGGCGGCGCCAACGGTCGGCGAAGGCCACCGCCTCGTCCAGGTTGAGGCTGAGCTGGTCCGAGGGCAGGGCGCGCAGCAACTCAAAGGCGGTGACTTGCTTCTGCTGTTGCAAAAGGGTTCGCAAGGTAGAGAGCAACAGCGGAGCTGTGCTGGTGCCCTGGGCCGTGGTGAGCAGGCTGCCCAGGGCCTCAATCAGGGGCTCACCGGTGCGACTGCGCAGCAACTGAACCCCAAAACTTGGCTCCTTCAGCAGCGGGGCCTGCAGCAGTCGAGCCAAAGCGCGGCGATCGAGCGGGTCGAGCAGGCTGAACCACACGCCCAGGTCGCCATTGGTGCGACCGGGATCGCGGCTCCAGGCCTCCAGTTCCCGCAGATCCACTGGCACCGTGAGTCCGTCAATCTGAAACTGGATCTGCTCCGCCGCCCGCACCGGAGCCCCAGCCAGCAAACTGGCGAGCAGAGCTCCCATGCAGCGAAAGCGGTTTGACATCTCCAAAGGCGGGGACCCGAACCATGGGGTGGTGGCTCCAGTTTCCCGCGGCGCTGCGCGAACTGGCCCTGATCCGCTTGATCGCCTCCGTCGGAGCGGGGGGCGTGCTCTATCTCACCCCCCTGGTCTTCCACCATGCCGCCTTCAGCGCCCAGGCCGTCACAGCAGGCATCGGCATCGCCGCCCTCGCCGGAACCGTGGGCCGCTTGGCCAGTGGTCTGTTGCTGGATCGGGGCCTGAACTGCTCCATGCCCGTGCTGCTTGCGGTCTTGGCAGCCGTGCTGGGTGATGGTCGCCTGCTGGGCGCCCAAACCTTTGATGGTTATGTCATCGGTCAATTGCTGCTGGGCATTGCCGCTGGTCTCTATTGGCCTGCGATTGAGCTGGCCGTTCCCCTGAGCTGTAACACCGGGCCCAATCCCATTCCCTCCAGCCGGGGCTATGCCCTGGTGCGCAGTGGTGATGCCGCAGGGGTGGCGTTGGGAGCCCTGATTGGAGCCGTCATGGCAGGCCAAGGTCAACTGCGGGGCATCTATGCCGTGGACATCACCTGTGCGGTAGCCGTCGCCCTGTTGCTGATCAGGCGCCCCCTGCCCCAATCCCCCCCCCAGGCCCCAGGAGCCAGCAGTACCGCCATCAGCCAATGGCTACCGCCCCTGTTGCCGCTCCTGGCGATCACCCTGCTGGCCACAGCCCTACCAGCCTTGATGCAGAGCGCCCTGCCCCTGGATTTGGTGCGCGGCGGGCTGCACAGGCCTGCCATCAATGTGGGGATGGGAGCCCTTTTAATCGGCCTGCAGCTGAGCCTGTTGGTGCTGATCCAATGGCCCGTTGGCCAAGCCCTCGCCAAACGACCCGTGGCCTACGGCCTGGGCGTGAGTTTGGTCAGTTTTGCCCTTGGCACGGCCCTGTTGGCGTTTTCAGCCATGAGTCGCCAGGGCATCTGGTTGGTGATTGGGGCCCAGCTCCCGATCGCCCTCGGAGAAGCCGCCTTCCTACCGATTGCCACAGAAGCAGTCATCGAAATGACCCCCCCTGAGCACCAGGGGCTTGCCATGGCGCTGTTTTCCCAATGTTTTGCGATCAGCGCCCTGATTGCCCCTGTCTTGGCTGGCCTAGCCCTCGATCAGCAACGCCATGGCGGCGGGTTCTGGATCAGCATGACCCTGCTCTGCCTGGCGGGCTTCCATGCGGTGAAACGGCTCAGGTCGAGGCCGGAGGCTGCTTAGGCACCCAGGCCTCGTGGGGCAAGGGTTCCGTGCCGTATTCCCAGTCGTCGTAATCGGGATCGTTGCGGATCTTCTTGTGGAGCTCCTTTTGGGCCTCAAAGTCGTGGGCCTTGGCATCAGGGGCTTCGGGGTCGGGCTGGGAGGAAGGCTGGGCGGTCATCGCAGCTCTGGGGAAGAACTCCATTCTGAAGCAACTGGCGCCGATTCAGTCGTCGCAACAGCTCCAATCGCTAGTGCCGGTGTGCAGCCACTGCCGTTCCCGTTCGGAAAGCTGCAGGTATTGGCCCCCGCAGGTGCAGCCCCCATCGAGGGGCTCGGGATAGCGCCGATGGCACAAAAACCAGGCATGCGCCTGGTCAATGGCCTCAGGGGACATGGCCTCAGGTGGCATGGATAAGGTCTCCTGAGACAACGTCCTCCTAAACGTTGAACAAAAATTCCATGACGTCGCCCTCGTCCACCACGTACTCCTTGCCCTCGGCCCGCAGCCAGCCCTTGGACTTGGCTTCCGCGAGGGAACCAGCCTCCACCAGCTGTTGGTAGCCAATGGTTTGGGCGCGAATGAAACCGCGCTCAAAATCGGTGTGGATCACCCCCGCCGCCTGGGGGGCGGTCATGCCGGCCTTGATGGTCCAAGCCCGGGTTTCCTTCTCTCCGGTGGTGAAGTAGGTGCGCAGACCCAGCAGGGAATAGGTGGCACGAATCAGGCTGCGCAACCCCCCTTCCGTCACTCCCAAACCGGCCAAGAATTCGGCGCGATCCTCCTCGGGAAGCTCAATCAGCTCGGCTTCGACCTGGGCTGAAATTCGTACGGTTTCTGCCCCCTCCTGGGCCGCGAGGGCCTTCACCTCCTCCACGTAGGCATTGCCAGAAGCGAGGTCGTCCTCACTCACATTGGTGGCATAGATGATCGGCTTGGCCGTGAGCAGGCCGAGGGGTTTGACCATGGCGGCCTCCTCCTCACTGATCGCCACACTGCGGGCAGCACCACCCGTCTCCAACACCGCCTGGATGCGCTCGAGGACGCCATCCTCGGCTTGGGCCTCTTTGCTGGTGCGGGCCTGCTTTTTCAGACGCTCCCGACGCTTCTCAATCTGGGATAAATCGGCCAGGCCCAATTCCAAGTTGATCACTTCGGCATCGCGGGCCGGACCCACCGAACCCGAAACGTGAATCACGTCGTCGTTTTCAAAGCAGCGAACCACATGGACAATCGCGTCGACTTCGCGGATGTTGGCCAGAAACTTGTTGCCCAGGCCTTCGCCCTGGCTGGCCCCTTTCACCAGGCCGGCGATGTCAACAAATTCGACCCGGGTGGCTATCACCTCCTTCGAACCCGAGAGGGCCGCCAACTGGCCCAGCCGTGGATCGGGCACCGACACCACCCCCGAATTGGGTTCAATGGTGCAAAAGGGATAGTTGGCAGCTTCGGCCTGGGCATTGGAGACCAGGGCGTTGAAGAGGGTGGATTTGCCCACATTGGGCAGGCCCACAATTCCGGCTTTAAGCATGGCCAGAATCTAGATCGCCCAGGATCCACAAAACTCGCAACACCTGCCATCCACCAGCGAGACTGGGGCTAGCGCCTAACAGGCCAATTCCAAGCAACACCCCCTTGAGCTCCCTCACGAGTTGGCTTCCCCCAAGCCTGCGCCGCCGGCGGGTGCTCGCTGGCGCTGCCGCAGGCTTGGTCCTGGTTGGCGCTGTGGCGATCGGCCAGCAGAAACGGGGCAACACCACCCGGCAACTGGAGAGCTACACCGTGGTGGCTGCGGCTGGCAGCCTGCCGGGGGTGGTGAATGCCACCGGGGAACTGGAGGCGGAAAAACGGGTCAATGTGAGTCCAAAGCGCCAGGGGGTCATCGACGCGCTCTACGTGGAGGAGGGCGATCTGGTGGTCAAGGGCCAACCCCTAGCCCTGATGGACAGCGGCGATTTGCAGGATCGCTTGAGTGAACTCAACGCCAATTTGCGATCCAGCCAAGCCCAGCTCTCCCGCAGCCGCAGCGAACTGGAGCGCAACAAAAGCCTCTATCGCCAGCGCGCGATCAGCTTGAGCGACTTCAACACCGTGCGCAGCACCTTCCTGGTGGATCAATCGGCGGTGGAGGCGGCTCGCCAGCGTCTGGAAGCTCGCAAGGTGGAGAAGCAAGAATTGATCGTGCGGGCCCCATTCAGCGGCGTGATTAGCCAGCGCTATGCGGATCCCGGCTCCTTCGTGACACCCACCACCACGGCCTCAGCCACGGCCGGGGCAACCAGCTCCTCGATCGTGGAATTGGCCCAGGGCCTTGAGGTGGTGGCCAAGGTTCCCGAAAGCGACATTGGCCGAATCCGCCTTGGTCAAGCTGCCTCCGTGCGGGTGGATGCCTTCCCCGACCGATCCTTCCCCTCCCGGGTCAAGCGGATCACACCGCGCGCCATCAAGCTCAACAACGTGACCTCCTTTGACGTGGTGCTCAAGCTGCTGGAGCCCCCCGGGGCCCTGCGCATTGGCATGACCGCCGATGTGGGCTTCCAAACAGGCCAAATCCAAGCAAAAACCCTGATCCCCACCGTGGCTGTGGTCACCGAAGACGGCCGGCCCGGGGTGCTGCTCGTGGGAGAGGGCAACCAGCCGACGTTTCAACCGGTGGAGCTGGGGATCAGCAGCGGCAAAAGCACCCAGATCCTCAGCGGATTGACCAGCGGCACCCGGGTGTTTATCGACCTCCCCCCCTGGGCCAAAAAACGCAAATAGGGCGTTTAAGCGCGTTGGGCCAAAAAGGCCCGAGCCGCCTGGACGATGCGACCACTGGCCAAACCATCGCCAAAGGGATTGTGGGAGCGGGCCATCGCCTCATAGGCCCCCAGATCCTCCAACAAACGACTGGCCTCAGCCACGATGTCGGCCGTATCGGTGCCAATCAACTTGGCCGTGCCGGCATCCACGGCCTCGGGCCGCTCGGTGGTGCGGCGCAGCACAAGCACGGGTTTGCCAAGGGCGGGCGCTTCTTCCTGGAGGCCACCGGAATCACTCAGCACCAAGGTGGACCCCCGCATGGCGGCAACCAGTTGGTCGTAGTCGAGGGGCTCGGTGAGGAAGGCCCGGGGATGGTCGCCAAGCAGGGCTTGGAGGGGCTCCCGCACCGTGGGGTTGCGATGCAGGGGCAGTAACAGGGCGGTATCGGGAAAACGATCCAGCACTTGCCTGAAGCCGCGGCCGATGTCCTGGAGCCGCTCGCCCCAGTTTTCGCGCCGATGCACGGTGGCCAGGATCACCCGCTGCTGGCCAAAGTCGAGGCCCGGCAAGCTGAAGGGGGGGGCCTTCTCAGCCATCAGCAGCAGGGCATCAATCACCGTGTTGCCCGTCGTGAGGATCTGACCCACCACCCCAGAAGCCCGCAAATTGGCCGCCGACACAGAGGTCGGCGCAAAGTGCAACAGGGCCACCTGGGAAATCAGCCGGCGGTTGGCTTCCTCCGGGAAGGGATCAAAGATGTTGTCGGTCCGCAACCCGGCTTCCACGTGCCCCACGGGGATCTGCTCGTAGAACGCCGCCAAGGCAGAGGCGAAGGCCGTGGTGGTGTCGCCCTGAACCAGCACCAAATCGGGTGGGTGGTCGGCAAAGTCCTGTTTCAGGCCCGTCAGGGTGGCGCAGGTGACGTGGGTGAGGGTCTGCTTGGGGGCCATCAGGGCCAGGTCCTGATCGGCCGTCAAACCGAACAGGTCCATCACCTGGCTCACCATTTCCCGGTGCTGGCCGGTGAGCACCACCCGGGTGTGGAAATCTGAGGCCTGCTGAAACGCCAGGATCACTGGAGCCAACTTGATGGCCTCCGGACGGGTGCCCAGCACGATGGTGACGAGTGGCTTGGGCACCGGAGCGCAGCAGACCAGCGGATCCTACGGAGCTTGCGTCATGTTCAAGGCCAAGGGCTGACATCGGACCTCCCCCTGGCGAAGCTGGGGGTCACAAAGGCCGCGCCCAGGCGGCATCCATGCAGCGCTGCCGCGATGACATCTTCCTCGCCATTTCCCAGCTCCCCCTTTCCCGCGTCTCCCTTTCCGGCAACACCTTCACCAGCCGCTCCTTCGGCGGCCCCGCCCTTGCCGGCCCGACCCGTACCGGCCCGACATCCCCACGCTCAGGAGGCTGCCATCGCTGGCCTGGCGGCAGGCCCCAGCCTTGAAGAAATTGTGCGCGAGGCCCACAGACAGGGCTATTCCGATGTGCACCTCGGCGTGGGGGAAGGGCCCCGTTTTCGCTGCCGCGGCGACATCCGGCGCACGGAATGGCCCACCACCGATGCCGCCACCTTTGCCAGCTGGCTGAAGGAACTGCTCAGCCCCACCCAAATCGATAGCTTTCGCCGCGACAAGGAGTTCGACGGCTCCTTTGGCTTTGACTTTGTCAGGGTGCGAATCAACCTGCTGGAAACGTTGCTGGGGCCCGCCATGGTGCTGCGCCTGATCCCGCAAACGATCGCCAGCATCGAAGAGCTCGGCCTGCCCGAGGTCCTCCAGGAGATCTGCCAAAGGCCCAAGGGCCTGGTGCTGGTCACCGGACCCACCGGCTCAGGCAAAAGCACCACCCTGGCCGCCATGATCGACCACATCAACCGCACCATGGCCCGCCACATCCTGACAATCGAGGATCCGGTGGAGTTTGTGCACCACAGCCAACAATCCCTGATTCGCCAGCGGGAAGTGGGCCAGCACACCAAGGTGTTCGATCAGGCCCTTCGTGCTGCCTTGCGCGAAGACCCGGATGTGATCTTGATCGGCGAAATCCGCGACCAGGAGACCCTCACCACAGCCCTAGAAGCCTCCCAAACCGGTCACCTGGTGTTTGGCACCTTGCACACCAATTCCGCCGTCAAAACCGTGGAGCGGGTGCTGGGCATGGTGGCCCCCTCAGCCCAAACCAACCTGCGCCTGGCGCTCTCCGAATCCCTCCTCGCGGTGATCGCCCAAGGACTGGTGAAAACCACCGATGGCAAGAGGGCTGCCTTCCACGACATTCTGCTCAACAGTGATGCCTGCAAGGACTACATCCAGCGGGGCGAGCTCGAGGAAATCGAGGCCATCATGGGCCGCAGCGCGTTTGAGGGGATGCGGACGGCCAACCAATCCCTGGCGCTGCTCGTGGAAGCGGGCCGGGTAGAACCAGGCGATGCCCTCGCCCAGAGCATGAAGCCCAACGAACTCAGCCAGGTCATCCGCGGGCGCCAATGATGCGCAGCAAGCTCAATCGCAGCGAGCCCGATCTAGTGGCTGGCGATGCGAACCAGCAAGAGCACGCCGATCCCGACCGACAACCCAAGCATGGCCAGCCGGCCATTCCAAATTTCGGCCTGGGGAGTAATCCCCCGGCGCCAGGCGTTGAGCTCACTGGACGGCACTTCTTCCGTTCCAGCATCAAGCCCGGGATCGATGGCCAGATCGATCTTCTGACCGTTCTCTTGGGCGTTCACTTGAATGCTCTCTGAATCGATCGTCTGATCGAACTGGGTCATCGCGATACACCGATGCCGTACTAGGCCAGCCTAGAGGGATTAAAAGCAGGCTTGGGCTTGGTAGAGGCGGCTGGCCTCCTCCAAGGACAACCGGGGGGCCACGGCCAACTCCATGGAGCTCTGCAATCCGGCCGAAAGCCTTTGGGCTGCTGCAACCCCGATCATGGCGGCGTTATCAGTGCAATAGGGCAGCGGTGCCACCCGCCAGTTGAGGCCATCGCGGCGACAGCGTTCCTCCAGAAGCCTGCGCAACCGCTTGTTGGCCGCTACCCCGCCCACCAAAACAAGGGTCTCGAGGCCCTGCTGCTTGGCACAGGCGCAACTGCGCTCCA
>CAMDSS010000073.1 GCA_945907085.1 Cyanobium sp. NIES-981
GTCCTGGGCCACGTAGCCCAGCAACCGGCGCACCCCCCGGGGATCGGCCAGGCCATCGAGGCCCGCCACCCGCACGGTGCCGCTATCGGGAGCGAGCAGGGTGCAGAGGATGCGCAGGGCCGTAGTTTTCCCGGCGCCATTGGGGCCAAGCAGTCCATAGAGGCTGCCCGCCGGCACCTGCAAGGAGAGGTTAGTGAGGGCCGGCACCGACACACCCTTGGAAGCGGTGTAACGCTTGCTGAGCTGGTGCAGTTCAATCACCAAGCAACCTCTCCGAGACGCATCACCCCTAGGGACCCCTTAGCGAAGGCCCAATGTAGGCAGACCAGGCGGCCAGCTGGCCATCAACTGGGCACCCAGCAACCCAGCCTGGGGGGTACGGGCCAGCAGGAGCAGCAGGCAGATGCCAAACAGGTAGAGGATCGACCAACGAAACAGCGCCCTTGCCGCCTGGGGATCCTCGGGGTGATCAGCCAAGCGTGAGGTTAGCTGCAGCAAGCGGGCGTTAAACGGAAGCACCAGCAGGACAAACAGGGCACCGCCACTGGGCAAAGCCCAGAGGCCGACCACACTCATGGCCACCGTGGCGTAGGCGTAATGGCGAATCGCCCGGGCCGTCACGACAACCCCTTTGACCACCGGAAGCATCGGGATACCAACGGAGCGGTAGTCATCCTTAAGCAAGAGGGCCAGGGCCCAGAAGTGGGCGGGGGTCCAGACCATCACCAGGGAAAACAGCCACCAGCTGGCCCAACCCAAATGGCCCGTGGCCGCCGCCGCCCCCACCAAGGGAGGGATGGCCCCAGCCACTCCGCCCACCACGATGTTTTGGCTGGTGCGGGGTTTTAAAAGGGCGGTGTAAAGCAGCACATAACTGCACAGCCCCAGCAACGAAAGGCTGGCCGCCAGGGGATTAACCCCCAGCACCAAGATCAAGACCGACAGCGCCGTCAAGCCAATGGCGAGGCCAAACGCTTGGCGCTGGGCCAACCGCCCGGAAGGCAAGGCCCGGCGACTGGTGCGCTGCATGCGGCCATCGAGTTCCTGTTCCCAAAGACAATTCAAGACCCCCGCAGCGGCTGAGGCCAAGGCCCCTCCCACCAGGGCACAGGTGATCGTGGCGGCATCGAGCCAGCCATCAGCACTGACGGCCATGCCGGCCAGGGTCGTGGCCAGCAAGAGGGGAATCAACCGCGGTTTGGCCACCTCCAACCAGGGCGGCAACACCACCGATGGCCGAATGCTTGGGCGGGCAACGCTGGGTTCTGGAGCCAATCCGGGCTGCTGAAGCGGAGCGCTAACCATGGGCCAACTCCTTACTGGGCTGGGGCTGCAGAGGACCCAAGGCCCTCGCCAAAACAGCAGACAAAAGGGCGACCAGTAGGGCAGCCACCAATTGGTGCGCCACGGTGACAACCGGCACCGCCAGTTCCAACTTCAACGTCCAAATGCCCAGGCCGATCTGCAGGGCAACCAAGCCGATCGCCCCAAAGGCCAGGCCCTGCAGATGGCCCAGCCCCCGGGGGAGCAGGGGAGCCGTTGCGGCCATGAGGGCAACCCCACCTGCCGCCCCAAGGGCCAGCTGCCGGTGGGCAAGCAGCCATTGGCAGGCGTCACCAGATGCCAGGCACTGATCCGCCGCCCATTGGCTGGCCATCAAACCGCCCAACAAGCACTGGCTGAACACCAAAACCAGGGCGAGGGCCGCCAGGGCCTGCCACCAGCCGGGCACGGCAGGGGATTGCCTGAAGACTTCGGGGGCCATGTCTTTGGGCGGCATCGCCAGCCTCTGGTAGAGACCGCTGACCAGGGCCACCAGAACCAAGGCCGTAGCCAAATGGGCCGTCACCAAAGGGGAGGCCAACAGATGGGTCACGGTGAGGGCCCCCAGGGCTCCCTGGAAGGCCACCAAAGCCAAGGCTAGGCCGGCGATCCACGGCAACCAGGTGGGCAGCCTTCGACGGAGAGCTACCCCCACGCCAACGAAAACCAGCAGGGCCACCCCCACCACAAAGGCATCCAGGCGGTGGAACCATTCCAAGAAGACTTGGACATTCATTTGTTGGCCAGGCAAAAAGCGGCCGTAACAGAGGGGCCAATCTGGGCAAGCCAAACCCGCTTCCATCACCCGAGTGGCCCCGCCAATCGCCACCAGCGCCACCAGGGCCACAACCAAATGGGAGGTCAGCAGGGCGAGACGGTGCCGCAACTGAAGATCTGGAGGAACTTGAAGATTTGGCGGTAAAGCCCCTGCCATGGCTCAATCCTGCCGATACTTGACCTTAGGTAAAACGATTTCAGCAAGGAGGCCGGGTGGGCAATTCCGCACATCGCCCGGCCAACCATTTTGATTCGCTATAAATGGATCTTGATAAAGACCTGAAGGCTCAAAGCAAACTGTTCAGCGTGGGATGGTCAAAGTGGGCGCGTCAACGTGGATTTGCCCACCAAATCAGCCGATCCACGCCTAAGGCAAGCCAACGCCCATAGGCTGGCCCCTAAGAACCACGAGAGCAGTGAAACTTCCCGCAGTTCTTGTTCTATCCATCTCCACGGCAGCCCTGCTGCTGGTGGGTCTTTGGGTGGGATACAACGTCAATGTGCTGCCGATTGCTGCCAGCAGCAATGCGCCCACCTACGACGCCCTTTTTAAGGTTTTATTCAGCATTGGCACGGTCCTGTTTCTCGGGATCCTGATCCTGTTGGTTTACAGCCTGGTGGCCTTTCGCCGCCGCCCAGGCGATGTCGGTGACGGATTGGCCATCGAAGGCAACCTGCCCCTTGAGATTGTCTGGACAGCCATCCCGGCCGTGGTGGTGTTGTTTGTTGGTCTATACAGCTACGACATCTACGAACGCATGGGTGGCATGGCACCCATGCATGACCACAGCACCATGCTGGCCATGGCTTCGGAATCAAGCGCCACGAGCTCAAGCGCAGCGATTCCGGCCAAAGTCTGGGCAGGCATTGGCGTGGGCGTTGATGCCAGCAATGGCGAGACGGCTGCTCTGCCGGTTGATGTGACGGCGATGCAATTTGCCTTCATCTTTCACTACCCCAACGCCGACATCACCAGCGGCGAACTGCATGTGCCGGTGGGTCAAGCGGTGGAGCTCCACATGGAAGCCCGCGATGTGATCCACGCCTTCTGGGTACCCCAGTTCCGTCTCAAGCAAGACGTGATCCCAGGCCAACCCACCGTGCTGTCCTTTACGGCCACCAGGGCCGGCACCTACCCAATTGTCTGCGCAGAGCTGTGCGGCCCGTATCACGGGGGCATGCGCTCCAACGTGGTGGTGCATGAACCCGAGGCCTACCAAAGCTGGCTCGCCCAAAACACCCCAGCCCCTACCACCACCTAAGAGCCCCATGACCCTCGCCAACCCATCGGAGCTCGCCCAAAGCCACCCCGGCAATCTCCAGCCCGAGGGCTGGCTGCGCTACTTCAGCTTCAGCTTGGACCACAAGGTGATTGGCATCCAATACCTGGTGTGCGGCTTCATTTTCTATTTGATTGGTGGGGCGCTAGCTGGCGTGATTCGCACCGAACTGGCCAGTCCCATGGCCGATTTTGTGAGCCGCGAGACCTACAACGAAGTGCTGACCCTGCACGGCACGGTGATGATTTTCCTGTGGATTGTACCCGTGGTGAATGGGGGTTTTGGTAATTACCTGATTCCCTTCTACGTGGGGGCCCGCGACATGGCCTTCCCTCGCCTGAATGCCGTGGCTTTTTGGCTGATTCCCCCAGCCGGCATCCTGCTAATCAGCAGCTATTTCCTAGCCGGGGCAGCCGCCCAATCCGGCTGGACAGCCTATCCCCCCTTAAGCCTCACCACGCCAGCCGCTGGCCAGGTGGTGTGGATTCTGAGCGTGTTGCTGCTCGGCGGCAGCTCCATTTTTGGGGGCATCAATTTCATCGCCACCATCCTGAAATTACGGCGGCCGGGGCTTGGGCTGATGCAAATGCCGATGTACTGCTGGGCCATGCTTGGCACCAGCATTCTGGTGGTCCTCTCAACTCCCGTGCTAGCCGGCACCTTGATCATGTTGAGCTTCGACATCATTGCCCATACAGGTTTTTTCAATCCGGCGCTCGGCGGGAATGTGGTGGTGTATCAACACCTTTTTTGGTTCTATTCCCATCCGGCTGTTTACATCATGGTGCTGCCAGCCTTCGGCCTGGTGAGTGAAATCCTGCCGATACATGCCCGCAAGCCCCTGTTTGGCTACGTCACCATGGTGTATTCGATTATGGCCATCGTTGTCCTGGGCTTAATCGTCTGGGCCCACCACATGTTCACCAGCGGTACTCCGCCCTGGATGCGCCTGTTTTTCACAATCGCTACTTCCTTCATTGCCGTGCCTACGGGCATCAAATTCTTCAATTGGCTCGCCACCCTCTGGGGAGGGAAAATCGCCCTCAATTCAGCGATGCTGTTCGCCTGTGCCTTCATCGTGAACTTCGTGTTTGGCGGCATCACTGGCGTTGCCCTCGCCCAGGTTCCCTTCGACATCCACGTTCACGACACCTACTTTGTGGTGGGCCATTTCCACTACATCGTCTACGGGGGAACGGTGTTTGTGGTCTTCGCCTCCCTCTATCACTGGTATCCCAAATTCACGGGGCGGCTGCTCAATGAAGACCTGGGCAGGCTCCACTTTCTGCTCACATTCATTGGCTTCAACCTCTGCTTTGCACCCCAGCATTGGCTTGGACTCAATGGCATGCCCAGGCGCGTGGCGGAGTACGACCCCAGCTTCACAACCTTGAACCAAGTGAGCAGCGTGGGAGCCCTTCTGATGGCAATTAGCACCATCCCCCTCTTGATCAACGTGGTGCTGACGGCCTTCAAGGGAGATATCGCCGGCGACAACCCCTGGAATGCCCTCACCCCCGAGTGGCTCACCTCTTCGCCTCCCCCGGTAGAGAACTGGCTCGGGGAAGCCCCCCTCGTGACGGAGCCCTATGGGTATGGCCACACCCCAGACAAGGAGCCGTCCAACCCGTCCGTGAACCAGGTCGCTTAGCCATGACAAGCCTCTCCAATCTCGCCGATAGCAATCTCAGCGGTAGCGACCTCCCCGACAGCGAGCTGACCAAGAGCAACCCGCATCCAACCGACCATGCCCCGAGCCATGGCGACTTCCGCCTGTTTGGCCTGGCCACCTTCTTGGTGGCCGATGGCATGACCTTCGCCGGGTTCTTTGCGGCCTACCTCACCTTTCGGGCTGTTAATCCCCTGCCCGAGGGCAGCAGCTACGAGTTGGAGCTGCTGCTACCCACGATCAACACCCTGATCCTCATTGTCAGTTCGCTCACCTTTCACCAAGCGGGCAAAGCGTGCCGGGCTAACCAGCTGGCCAAGGCCCGCACCTGGCTGATGGTGACCGGCGGCTTGGGAGTGGCCTTTTTAGCCAGTCAAATGGTGGAGTACTTCTCGCTTCCTTTTGGACTAACCGACAACCTTTTTGCGAGCACCTTTTATGCCCTCACCGGTTTTCACGGGCTCCACGTAACCCTAGGTGTGATTTGCATTGCGATCGTGACCCTGCAAACCCGCTCCAACGGACGCATCACGGCCACGGATCATTTCGGCCTTGAGGCCGCTGAGCTTTATTGGCATTTCGTAGACGGCATCTGGGTTGTGCTCTACGGAATTCTTTATCTGCTTTGACGACTTGAAGCCAAGGCCCTTGCATCTGGTGTTCCGCAAAGGGCACAATCCGAGCAACACCTCCTGGAGACATGCTCGAAGGCCAGGCCCTACTCGATCGCGCCCGCTCGCTGAGCAACCGGCCGGAAGATCAAATTGCCCGCGCCTGCGGGTATGTGGGCCCCAGTGGCCGGGTGTTGAAAAAAAGCTTTTACCGGGCCCTGGTGGCTGCCAAGGGTTACATCCTTCCCCCCAGTTCTTCTGGCCCCAGCGGGCCAAAAGGCCGGCAAGCTGACTTCCGCACCCGGGTCCATGGCAACGGCAACCTGCTGATTGGCCACGCCTACACCAAGCGCATGGGCCTGGAGCCGGGGATGGAATTCAAAATTGAACTCCATCAGGAAACCGGCTCCATTTGGTTGATGCCCTTAGGGGATGGCCCAGCCGAAGGCTGAGTGCTCAATCTTCGGGGTGAAAACTGGCGCTGAAGCTCAGCAGGTCGATGCCGCTGAACAGAAAGCTGATGCCCACCAAAATGCCGAGCACGCTCAACAAGCTGGCGGCTGGCAGGCTGAGGATCAGGCCCCCCAAGATCAGGGTGATCAGGCCGTTGAGGAGTCCCCAACCCCAGCCGCTGATTTCCCGGTAGGCAAGGGACACCACCGAGGCCACCGCCCCCTCCACCAAGAAGACAATGCCGATCGCCAAACTGAGCGAGGCCACGGGCAGGACCACCCCCGCCGGGCCAGCTCCCAACTGCTGAATCATCGAAACCCCTGCCACCACAAACACGGTGGACACCACCAGGCGCCAGAAGGTGAGCCAACGGCTGAGTTGTTTGGCCCGCATCAGATTGTTGATCCAGCCCACGATGCCTCCCACCAGGAAGGCCACCGCCACCACGGTGGTCACCCACACCGAGGCCAGGATTGGGAAAACCAGGGCCAGCACCCCCAGGACAAGCATCAAAACCCCTTCAAACAGGGTGAAGGCACGCAAGGTGCCGGAATTGGGATTCCAGAAGCTGGATGTCATCGGGCCCGTACCTGGGAATGGGTTGATCAGTTGAAACCTAGGCACCCCAGCCGTGGTCGGCCAGCCATTGGGCATCCATGCCGGCTTCCGCTTGCGGCCCACCAGAGCCACCGGCGGCAGAGCCGTTAGCGAACAACAGCGTTTCCGTGTACTTCGCCAGCAAATCGGCCTCCAAGTTGACCAGGGAACCGGGGCGCAGGTGCTGCAGGGTGGTGGCACCCCAGGTGTGGGGGATCACGGCGATCCAGAAACAACCACCTCCGGGCTCACAACCCGCCACGGTGAGGCTGATGCCATCGACGGCCACGCTGGCCTTGTCGCAGATGAAGCGCCCATAGGCCCGCTCCCGCCATTGCAGTTCCAGCCGCCAGGAGCCCGCCACCTGGGTGATGGACTTCACCGCACCCAGGCCATCGACGTGGCCACTCACCAAGTGCCCCCCCAGCCGATCTGCCAGGCGCAGGGCCGGCTCGAGATTCACCCGGCCCCGGCCCTCGGCCTTGGCCAAAAGCGTGGTGCGGCTGAGGGTTTCAGGGCTCACATCGGCCCGGAAGCCATCCCCCAGACGCTCCGCCACCGTGAGGCACACCCCATCGACAGCCACGCTGTCGCCCAGAGCTAAATCGGCAGGGAGCCAGCCGGCTTCACCCTCACCGGGTGGGGGCGCCGTCCAGCGCAGCCTCACCCCCTGGGGAGAGCGCTCGATCACGCCGATGGACTGGACCAATCCCGTGAACATCCGCTACCCATGCGAGATGGTCATAATCGGGCAAAGGGCAGCGCCCGGCCATGGTCGAAATGCAAGTTGCCGGTATTGCCCTCGATGCGGCCAGTCGCAGCCCCATCGTGTTGCTCCGCGATCCCTCCGGCCGGCGCCAGGTACCGATCTGGATCGACCAGGCCCAGGCCCAAAACATCCTGGCGGGACTCAATGCCGACCCCCCGCCGCGGCCCCTCAGCCATGACCTGATGGTGGCGTTGCTGAAGGCTGGAGGCCTGCAGTTGGATCGCGTGATCATCCATGCGATCGAAGCGAGTACCTTCCAGGCCGTGCTGAAGCTGAGCCCCGCAGGCCCAAAGGACAACACCGCACAAGCCATCGAACTCGATGCCCGCCCCAGTGATGGCATCGCCCTCGCCCTGCGTACGCGCAGTCCCATTTGGATGCTTGAAGAGGTGGTGGCCGATGCCTCAATCCCGGTGGATGCCGAAGCCGATGCTGACGAACAGGCCAACTTCCGGCGGTTTCTCGATCAGACCAGCCCCGCGGATTTGGTGCGCCACCTGAGCAAGGCCAAGCCCGAGGCCGATGGCGCCCCCGACCTGGGCGAAGCCAGTCCTGGCGACCACTGACCCGGTGGGCCCAACCGGCACCTGGCCCAGGCGAGCCTTTGGCCGCGGGCCGGCGGTCTCGCCCTTCACCCTGGGCACCATGCGGGCTGTCAACAGCCCAGCCCAGATGGATGCCGTGCTGCGCGCAGCCCTTGCCGCAGGCATCAACCACCTGGAAACGGCCCCGGCCTATGGGCCCGCCGAAAGCTTTCTGGCAACGGCCCTCAGCCAGCTCCACCAGGAGGGTGCCGCCCCCCCGGGCGGCTGGCTGA
>CAMDSS010000074.1 GCA_945907085.1 Cyanobium sp. NIES-981
ATCCAGCGCTCAAATTCCATCAACACCAACTCATTGGGGCAATCGATCAACGAAATAGCACCCACGGTGCATTCCCCCTTGCCCCCGTGGTGCAGGGAGAGGTGGAAAGTGTCGCCACTGAGGCCACACACTTCGGGATCGCTGCGCACCACCACGGCAAGGGTGGCGCCCAGGCCAGCCACCCGGATTCGCAATTCCGACCAGCTCATCGTTGCCATGGGTTCAGTTTGGGGAGTGCTCTCGGAACGTCAAGGCCGGGCCCCTGGAACCTGCCCCCCTGGGGCCTGGGGCTGGGCTGATGGGGCGGGGATGGTGGGTTGTTGGGTCTGAGGGCGCTTGGGCTGGGCAGCATCAGGGCGAAGGCGGTAGCCATAGCCAACACCAGGGCCCCTCCCAGGGGAGCCGCCAAACGCTGGGGCAAAGGGGTGCGTTCCAGAACTTCCCTGAGCTTCAGGGGACGAGAGACGGGAATGGCGAGGGGGAGCTGCAGGCGGGGGTCCATCCGCAACAGATCGAGCACCCGCACCAGATCCGAAAGCTCAGCGTCATCCAGGCCAATCTGCAGCGGTGGGGTATCGCTCTGGCTGCTGCGCAGCATCAGGAGGTGCCCCTCTCCAGCCTCAGCCGGGCCAATGTCCACGGGCTGGGTGGCGTCGCCAAAGCGCCGGGCCACGCCGCTGATCCGGTGGCGGGCATAGGGCATCACCACTTGCATCAAGGCCACCAAATGTTCCTTACGGCCTTCCAATTGGGGCCTGCCGGCCCAATCCAGGGTCCAGCTGGTGATGATGCCAACGGCATCGTCAGGCTGTCCTGCGGACACATCCGGCAAGCCCTCCACCAGGAGACGGCAGCTGAGTTGGTCGTAGCGAAGGGTTTGTTTCATCAAGATCCCGCATCCAGGAGGCTGGCTTTGAGCCGCTCAAAGCCCCCAGCGCCTGAAGCCAGGGCCAAGGACTGCACCAATTGCCTGCATTCCGCCACGCAGGTTTCGGGGTTGAGGTACTTCTGCACCCCGCCCCGCCGGGGGTTCATGCGCTCCTTCACCAACTCAGAGAGGCGGGATTGGAACAGGGCCCAGCGCTGCACCAGCACCTCAGGAGCTTCGGCTTGGGAAAGCAACCCCCGCAACACCGGATAGAGGCGATCCGCAAGGGCGCAAAGGATCCGAATCAGGGCATCCCCATCGGCGGCCGCCAGCTCGCCGCGCCGGGTGGTGCGTCGCAGGGGGTTATGGCAACGGCTTTTCCAGAGCTCCACCCGGTTCGGGAAGCGATCGGTAAAGCCCATCTGCTCGCTCATCCACACCATGGCCTCACCCCCATTGAGATCAAGGGCTTCCACGCTGAGCAGCAACAAATCAAGGCGTTCAATCCCCCGACGCGGAAGTCGGAGGCTGATCTCCAGCGTGGGGGAATCGTGGGGCATGGCTGCGATGATGCCAGCAATAGCGCCCCAACGTCACGCCCATGGCCATTTCCGCGCGTGAGAACTTGCGTGAGCTGGACCTGCGGCAACTGGTTCGGGACGTGCCCGATTTTCCCAAGCCAGGCATCCTGTTCCGCGATCTCACACCGCTGATGCGTGATCCCGAGGGATGGCAAGAAGTGATCCGCCAGCTCACGAGCCTCTGCGAACGGGTGCAGCCGGATCTCATCGTGGGCATTGAATCCCGGGGCTTCATCGTGGGAACAGCCCTGGCCACCGCCGTTCGCCTCGGTTTTGTGCCCGTGCGCAAACCCGGCAAGTTGCCGGGCTCCGTCACGGGGGTGGATTACGCCCTGGAATACGGCACCGATCGGCTTGAGATCGGCAGTGATGCCCTCGAGGGGGGCCAAAAGGTGCTGGTGATCGACGATCTCCTGGCCACCGGTGGCACCGCGGCAGCCTGCGCCCAACTGGTTGCGGCCGCCGGCGGCGAACTCTGCGGTTTTGGCTTTGTGGCCGAACTGGCCGCCCTCAACGGCCGCCACAAACTGCCAGCCGACCAACCGATTGAATCCCTGATCATCTACAGCTGATCATCGGCAAGTCGTCCTGGCTCTCCTGCCAGGCGAGCACCGCATCGAATTGCTCCAGGCTGAGCAAGCCATACCGCCACAGCACCACGGGCAAGGGCGCCTGCTCCAGTTGGCCCTGCCTGATCCCCAGGGCAAGGGCACTGTCAGCCAGGCCCAGCCGGTGGCGTAAGAAGCCCAGCAAGGCGGGCTGGGGCGATGGCTGGGGCGCGGTGCTGATCACCACAACGTCCTCCCAAGGGGAATGCATGCTGATCAGCCGCCCAGCACCTGGCAGGGCCCATGGGTCATCGCCGCCAAACTGAAGCGCCTCAGCCAGGGCAGCCGCGCCAGGGCTACCAAGCCCAATCGCCGCAGGGGCAGCAAGAGGGGGGCCCGATTGGAGAACAACCGCACCAGCAGGTCGGTGGCCGCCAGGGTGAGCAGGAGATCGGGCCAACGCCTCAGGCCATAGGCGGCGGGGAGACGCTCGGCGGCCAGGCGCCCAGCCGTTGCCCGCTGGGCCAAGCGATGAAGGACAGCCACATCGCGCCAGCAGAGATTGAGCCCCTGGCCCCCCACCGGGTGGCAGCGATGGCCGCTCTCCCCGAGCAACACACAGGAACCCCGGTGTTGGCGCCTGGCCAATTGGAGCGCCACGGGGAAGGCCCGCGGTTGGTCGAGCAAGCCATCGGGCTGGAACCGGTCGGGCAGGGCTCCAGCCAGGGCATCGAGGAAGGCGGCATCAGCCAAGCTTTCGAGCTGGCGACAGCGTCCCTGGGGGGCACTCCAGACCACCTGGAATTGGCCCTCGCCGAGGGGCAACACCGCAAAGGGGCCCTCAGGACGCAGCAGTTCCCAGGCCTGGTCGTCGTCGGAACCCCGCATCGCCACCGTGGCTGTCAGACAGCTCTGGCGATAACTCCATTGCCAAAGGCCAATGCCCAGGGCCTCCCGGATGGGGGAGTGGGGACCATCGGCCGCCACCATCAGATCCGCTGGACCGGATCCCATTGCCGGGGCCCCGGATTCCCCCAGCTGGGTGGTGATGGCTGGATGGACCTGCAACCGCTCAAGCAACACAGCCATCAGGGGCCGGTGCTGGGCAATCCAGCCCAGGGCGGCACCTTGGCGCTGGGCCGCACCTTGGCGTTGGGCAAAGGGGGCGGCCAAATCGGCAAGGGCAAAGGCCACCGAGGCCCTAGCGCCGAGATCGAGTAACTCCAGACGCCGAAAGGGCACCATCAAGGGATCGCAGGCCTGCCAAAGGCCGAGCCGCTCGAGCAGCTTCCGGCTGGACTGGGTGAAGGCATAGGCCCTGGTGCGCTCCAGCAGGGCTGATGGTCCGAGGGGATCGACGATCGTCACCTGCCAGCCGGCATCGGCCAGGGCAAGGGCAGCCAGGGCACCGGTGGGGCCGGCACCCATCACCTGGGCCTGGAGTGGCTGGGGCATGAACAAACCCTTGGGACACAAAAAAGCCGCAGCAAGTCTGCTGCGGCACAAGAAAAGCTGGATTGAAGGCTGGACTGAAGACTGGCTTCAAGTCAGTTGGCTACAAGCCCATGGGCTCGAGCGACTTTCGATCTTCAGCCGATGCCGAGCAGGCCGCGGGTGAAGGATTCGCCACCCAGGGCGATCTCCGTGGCCAGAAGGGCAATGAAGCCGAGCATGGCCATGCGGCCATTCAGCTTTTCAGCGCGCTCATGGAAGCCCCAGCTGCTCTCCACGTCCACCACTTCCATGCGGGGTTCGGTGGCAAAGGCGTTGAAGCGGCCGCCGTCTTCGGTGGTGACGGTGGCGCCGCGGATGGTGGGAGCGGTGGATGCTGCTTGGGTCATGACCAACTCGTAAAGGGTTGTTACTGAAACTGTAACGCAATGTTGCGGGCCTTTCAGCCCAAACGCAGAAGACACAGCTCTTCAAAGGCAGGCCGCAGCAAATAGGGGTACTCCCCGACCCACAATTTCAACTGGGGAATCCAGGCATCACTGAGGGCCCCAACGCGGGAAAAATCCTTGCGCTCACTCAGCACAAGCAGGCGCACCACCATGCCAGGCCTGATCTTTTCGTACTTCTTGTTGAACGGGCAACGCACCTTGCCCAGGTAGCCGTCCTCATCCTCGAGCTCCAGGGTGAGCCAGGTGCGGTGGTTCTCCACCAATTCCAGCCGGCCCTGCTTGTTGGCCTGCTCGCGGCGGCCCTCCACCACATCCGTGGTGTACACATCGCCCACCTGGCCCTCAAAGATGGCTCCGGCTGGATAGCGGCGCAGGGTGGCGTTCTTCTGGCCTGCCTCGAGGATCGGTCCCCAGAGCAGGTACAGGGCAAACACCACGCCCGTCACCAGAAAGACCGATCCAAACTGGCTGCTGAACAGCAGGGTCTGGCTAACCAGCAGGGTGACCACGGCCCCAATCACCGAAATCAGCACCCGGCGGAGCACCGCTTCAGGGTTGCCGGTGCAGGCATTGAACTGGGGGCCCGTGGCCACCGCTGGAATCAGCCTGGGCAGCTCGCCCGGGCGCAGGGGGATCAGCATGGGGAGAGGGTCCTCAAATCAGGCGTTCAAGGCCGTAGACAAGCCCCCCCAAGCTGCGCACCTTTCGCACGGTGAGCAAGACCCCGGGCATGTAGGCCGAGCGGTCGATGGTGTCGTGGCGCAGGGTGTAGGTCTCGCCCGGAGCCCCAAACAACACCTCCTGGTGGGCCACCAGGCCTGGAAGACGAATCGAATGGAGCCGCAGGCCACTCTCCCGTTGGCCGCCACGGCAACCCTGGAGGGTTTCATGCTCCTCCACTTGCACCGGGTTGAAGCTCTTGCCCAGGTCCTCCATCAACTCGGCCGTTTTGATGCAGGTGCCGCTTGGGGCGTCGGCCTTGCGGTTGTGGTGCAGCTCGGTGAGCTCGGCGTAGTCATAAAAACGAGCAGCGGCTGCTGCAGCCTGCTGCAGCAGCACCATGCCCACGGAAAAGTTGGGGATAACGGCCCCCCCCACGCTGGCCTTATCGGCAAAGACCGCCAAATCCTGCAGCTGCTGGGGGCTGAGGCCGGTGGTGCCAACCACGGGGTGGACCCCATAGGCGATGGCGGCCCGGGTGTGCTCGTAAACCACCTTGGGATGGGTGAAATCCACCAACACCGCAGCGCCGCCCTCGCGGGCGGCCTGGCTGGCGGCACAGAGGCAGCCTTCGAAATCAGCGGTGATGGCCACATCCAAGGCGCCCAAGCCCAGCTCCAGGCCCACGTCGGCCCCTTCGCTGCCTGGGGTGGTGTCCACCGCTCCCACCAGCTCACAATCGGCCGCCCCAACCACGGCCTTCACCACCTCAGCACCCATACGGCCCAGGGCACCAGCCACCACAACCGGGATTGGCGCCGGAACTGGAGTTGTCATTGCGGATCAACCATTGCTGCAGAGCCTATGGGCCAAGCCCGCGTCAGGACTTAAAGCTTCGTAAGCTTGCTCCAATTGCCCAGTTAGCGCCGATGTTCACGCAGGTCCGCTCCGCCAACCGCCGAGTCAGCCCCGCAGACGTGAACGGTCGCGCCGTGATGAAGGCGGTTTATTTGGTGCTTGAGCCCCAGTACCAAAACTCCCTCACCCAGGCCGCCACCTCGCTCAACGACCAGAACGGCCCCCTGGCGATCGAACTGAGCGGCTACCTGATTGAGGAACTCCGGGATCCCCAGAACTACGCCGACTTCTGCGCCGATGTGGCCGAAGCCGATGTGTTCATCGCTTCCTTGATCTTCATCGAAGATCTGGCCCAAAAGGTGGTGGAGGCCGTTGCCCCCCACCGCGACCGGCTCAAGGCCGTCGTGGTGTTCCCCTCCATGCCGGAGGTGATGCGCCTCAACAAACTCGGCACCTTCTCGATGGCCCAGTTGGGCCAGAGCAAGAGTGCCATTGCCAGCTTCATGAAGAAGCGCAAGGAGGCCGGTGGTGCTGGCTTCCAGGACGCCATGCTGAAACTGCTCAACACCCTGCCCACGGTGTTGAAGTATTTGCCGGTGGAGAAGGCCCAGGATGCCCGCTCCTTCATGCTCAGTTTCCAGTACTGGCTGGGCGGCACGCCGGACAACCTCCGGAATTTTCTGCTGATGCTTGCGGACAAATACGTCTTCCCCAAAGGTGAAGACGGTCGCCCCGAGCTCGCCATTGCCGATCCGGTGGTCTTTTCAGACCTCGGCATCTGGCACCCCATGGCCCCGGGGATGTTCGAAGACCTCAAGGAATACCTCAATTGGACCGCGAGCCGCAGCGAGCTCTCCGAAGAGGCACGCAAGGGTCCGGTGATCGGCCTGGTGCTCCAGCGCAGCCACATCGTCACCGGCGATGAAGCCCACTACGTGGCGGTGATCCAAGAGCTCGAGTACCGCGGTGCCACCGTGATTCCCGTCTTCTGCGGCGGCCTCGACTTCACCAAACCGGTGAATGCCTTCTTCAAGGACCCCCTCAACCCCGACCAACCCATCGTGGATGCCGTGGTGAGCCTCACGGGTTTTGCCCTGGTCGGAGGCCCCGCCCGCCAGGACCATCCCAAGGCCATCGAGGTGCTCAAGAGCCTCAACCGCCCCTACATGGTGGCCCTGCCCCTGGTGTTTCAAACCACCCAGGAATGGGAGGAGAGCGATCTGGGCCTCCACCCCGTGCAGGTTGCCTTGCAGATCGCCATCCCCGAGCTGGATGGCGCCATTGAACCCATCGTGCTCTCCGGCCGGGACGACGCCACCGGCAAGGCCCACACCCTGCAAGACCGGGTGGATGCGATCGCCGAACGGGCGATTCGCTGGGCCTCCTTGCGCACCAAGCCCCGGGCCGAGAAAAAGCTGGCCATCACGGTGTTCAGCTTCCCTCCTGACAAGGGCAACGTGGGCACCGCGGCCTACCTGGATGTCTTCGGCTCGATCTACCGGGTGCTCGAAGAAATGAAGGCCAAGGGCTACGCCATCGACGACATGCCCCGCACGCCGAAGGCCTTGATGGAAGCCGTGCTGAGTGATCCGGAAGCCCTCGCCGGCGCCCCGGAACTCGCCATTGCCCACCGCATGAGCGTGGAGGAGTACGAGCGGCTCACCCCCTATTCCGAACGGCTCGAAGAAAACTGGGGCAAACCCCCCGGCAACCTCAACTCCGACGGCACCAACCTGCTGATCTACGGCCGCCACTTCGGCAATGTGTTTGTGGGGGTCCAACCCACCTTTGGCTACGAAGGCGACCCCATGCGGTTGCTCTACTCCCGCAGTGCCAGCCCCCACCACGGGTTTGCCGCCTACTACACCTACTTGGAGAAGGTGTGGCAAGCCGATGCAGTCCTGCACTTCGGCACCCACGGCTCCCTGGAGTTCATGCCCGGCAAACAGATGGGCATGAGCGAAACCTGCTACCCCGATTCCCTCATCGGCGGGCTGCCCAACCTCTACTACTACGCCGCTAATAACCCCTCCGAGGCCACGATCGCCAAACGTCGCGGTTATGCCTCCACGATTTCCTATCTCACCCCACCAGCGGAAAATGCTGGCCTCTACAAGGGTCTGAAGGAACTCGGCGAACTGGTGGGTTCCTACCAGCAGCTGCGCGAAAGCTCCCGGGGGGTTCAGATCGTGAACGCCATGGTGGAAACGGCACGCCAATGCAACCTCGACAAGGACGTAGCCCTGCCAGAGCTGGATGCCTCTGAGATCGACCTGGATGCCCGGGATGCGGTTGTGGGCGCGGTCTATCGCCAATTGATGGAGATCGAAAGCCGGCTGCTGCCCTGCGGCCTGCACACCATCGGCAAGCCCCCCACCGCCGAGGAAGCGATCGCCACCCTGGTCAACATCGCAGCCCTGGAGCGCGAAGAGGATGGGCTCCGCTCCCTGCCAGCCCTGCTGGCGGAAAGCTTTGGTCGCACCATCGACGACGTCTACAAAGGCAACGACGATGGCGTCCTCGTCGATGTGGAGCTCAACCGCACGATCACCGAGGTCTGCCGCGCTGCCGTTGGCGCCATGGTGAAATCCGTCACCGGCGCCGATGGCCGCGTCGACCTGCGGGGCCAGTTCGGCTGGTTCTTCAACCTGCTGGAGCGCTTTGGCTTCAAACTGCCCAGCCCTTGGCTGGGCGCTTGCAACGCTGCCGGCTTCCCCGGGGTGGACCAGGCCGAACTCGACAAGCTGTTTGGCTACCTGCGCTTCTGCCTGGAGCAGATCTGCGCAGACATGGAAATGGAAAGCCTGCTGCG
>CAMDSS010000075.1 GCA_945907085.1 Cyanobium sp. NIES-981
CTCCATGGCGCCGATCTTGATGAAGGGAGCCAGGGATTCCCAGATCTCGGCGTAGCGCTTGGGGTCCTCCTGGTGGAGTTGCTTGAGCCGATCGCCCACCTTCTTGGCCACGAACGAGCCGATCGAGCGGACCCGCCGGTCGGTTTGCAGGGCCGAGCGGCTCACATTGAGGGGGATGTCGGGCGAATCGATGACGCCGCGCAATGGCAACAGGTAGCGGGGCACCACTTCCTTAATGGAGTCGCTGACAAACACCTGGTTGCAATAGAGGCGAATTTCGCCCTTCTCCCAATCGGCCCGACCGGTCAATTTGGGGAAGTAGAGGATTCCCTGGAGGTTGTAGGGGTAGTCGGTGTTGAGGTGCACCCACAACAAGGGGTCCCCCTGGAATGGGTAGAGGTAGCGGTACAACTGGATGTAGTCGTCGTCGGTGAGGTCCCGGGGGCTCTTGCGCCACGGGGCTTCCCGCTTGTTGACCGTTTCACCCTCAAGCTGCACCTCCACGGGCATGAAGTCGCAGTAGGTGGTGATCAGATTGCGGATCCGGGAGGGCTCGATGTACTCGAGCTCCTCCTCCATCAGATGGAGGATCACATCGGTGCCGGGTTCGCTGCGTTCGGCAGCCTCCAGGCTGAAATTCGGCGATCCATCGCAGCTCCACCGCACGGCCTGGCTATCGGGTCTGGCGCTAAGGGTGACCAGCTCCACCTGCTTAGCAACCATGAAGCTCGAATAGAAGCCCAGGCCGAAGTGGCCAATGATGGCGTCGCTTTCCTGTTTGTATTTTTCGAGGAAGTCTTCGGCGCTCGAGAACGCCACCTGGTTGATATAGCGCTTCACCTCATCGGCGGTCATGCCGATGCCGTTGTCGGAGATGGTGAGGGTATTCGCTTCGCGGTTGATCCTGATGCTGATGGAAGCTTCGGGGCCTTCGCTGCAATCGCCGCCCATGGAGGCCATGCGGCGCTTGCTAATGGCATCGACGCCATTGCTCACCAATTCCCGCAAGAAAACCTCATGGCCGCTATAAACGGCCTTTTTGATGATCGGGAAGATGTTCTCGGTGTGGATCTGAATCTGGCCTTGTTCCAGCACCGTCATGGCAGTCGTGTCAGTGGCCCGACCCTACGGATGGCAACGGTCCCGACTCAATGGCAGGGATGGGGGGTTCCCCGAACCATTCCCAGCGAGCAAGGGCCTCAGCTTGCCCGTTGAAGGCTGGGCTTCTCCTCGGGGAGAATGGCCCCCGCCACGGGGCACACCTGGAGGCAGATACCGCAATCAATGCAGGTATCGAAATCGATCCAATAAAAGCCCGTGCCCTTGACGTTGGCCCCCTGACCGGGGTGGATGCAAGCCACCGGGCAGGCATCGACGCAGTCAGCCACACCCTCACACACGTCGGTCACGATGGTGTGGGCCATGGCTCAGAAGGCGCCAATCGGGCGTCGAAGTGGGTGAATCCTAGGCACCAACCCAGTGCAACCCCGCACAGCAGCGCAGCAGGGCAAGGGATTCGGCAGCGCCTTTGCTGGCAACGGGATCGCTGAGTAATTCAGCGGCTACACCCCGCTGGTGCAGCTCCTCAAGGGCATCGAGGGCCTGGGCCAGATGGCTGGCGTGGCCGTAGGCCACCAGAAGGGGAGCGGGGGTTGGCGGATGATCCATGGCTGCATCAAGCAACTCGCGAATCGCCTCCACGTTGAATCCAAATCCCATGCCTGCGGCAAGGCTTGAGTCGGCGCAAAAGCGACCCACCAAGGCGTCGTAGCGACCGCCGCTAGCGAGATCTACCGGGGCCTCCGGCCCGTGGCACACCAGCTTCAGCACCAATCCGTCGTAAAGGGCGAAGTGGGGTTGGAAGGTGGGATCGAGTTGGACAGCCACGCCGAGGCGGCTAGCGGCCTGGGCCACGCTGGCCAAGCTGGCGGCCAGGGAATGGATGAGCGGTAACGGGCCCAGCCATTGTTCGACTTGGTAAAGCACCTGGGCCGGTTCGCCGCGCAGGCGCATCAAGGTGGCCAGGCGATGTTTCTCGGCATCGCTGACACCCAGCTGCTGCAGGGCGAGGGCATCGAATCCGGTGAGGGCCGCCCGCGCAGCGCTGCGATGCTCGCCTGGGATCTGGTTCAGCAGTGCAGCAAGAAGGCCGTGGTGTCCCACCAACAAGGTGGGCCTGTGGTGGCCTTGCAGGCCCAGGGCTCCAGCCGCTGCCAGGAGCAGGCGCATCAATTCGGCGTCTGCGGCGGCGGAGGCCACTCCCAGCAGTTCCACGCCGCTCTGCAACTGCTCACTCACCCGTTGACGGCCGCTATCTCCAACGCTGGAGCGGAAGGTGGGACCTGCGGCCCAAAGACGAAGCGGCCGCGGGCGTTGGGCCATGCGCGTGCTCGCAGCCCGGGCAATTGAGGCGGTGAGTTCGGGGCGCAGGCCAAGGGGTTCATCGCTGGAGAGGCGCACCACTTCCCGGCCGTCGATGGCCCCACCGGCCTCGAGGGTGTCAAGCCGCTCAAACGATGGCGGTGTCACCTCCTGGTAGCCCCAGAGGCGGTAGATGGCTGCGAGTTGGTCGCAGATTTGGCGGTTCCGCTCCACATCCCGCGGGTTGAGATCCTTGGCACCAGCGGCAGGTTGGAGGGCCATTGGCAGCACTGCGGAAGGGGATGACGACCTGATCCTATGGATCCAGCTCTGGGGCCCCAAAAGTGCTGCCGCTTAGGGGCCGGCATTCGGCCAGTCCCTGCACCAAAGCAGGGTGGATTGGCGCCCCAGAGGCAATGATTCGTCCGCTTGGGAGCTGAAGGGCTGAGCCGTCGTAGCTGGTGACCAGCCCACCGGCCTGTTCGACGAGCACAACCCCAGCAGCCAGGTCCCAAGGGGAGAGGCCCCGCTCCCAATAGCCATCGAGGCGCCCTGCAGCCACGTAGGCCAGGTCAAGGGCCGCGGCCCCAGCCCGGCGCACGCCGTGGGTGCGATGGGTGAAATAGGCGAACTCCGCGTAGTTGTTGTCGAGCCGGGTGGAGCGGTCGTAGGCAAAACCGGTCGCCAGCAGGGCATCCCCAAGCCGATCACAGGCCGTGACTGTCAGGGCCTGGTCATTGCACCAGCTACCTAAACCCGGTGCGGCCCAAAAGAGCTCCCCCAGGGCAGGGGCCGCCAGGGCCCCAAGCAAGGGAATGCCTTTCCAGGTGAGGCCAATGGATGTGCCGAAGAACGGGAAGCCATGGGCGTAGTTGGTGGTGCCATCCAAGGGGTCCACGCACCATTCCAAATCGCCCGGGGCCTGGCGTCGGCCGCTCTCCTCTGCCAGCACACCAATCTCAGGGGTTTCCCGGTGCAGCAGATCGAGCACCGCAGCTTCTGCGGCATGGTCAGCCTCCGTAACCAAATCGCCGGAACGCCCCTTCTCGCGAACCTGCTCAAGGCGGCCGAAGCGCTGGCTGAGCTCAACGCCACCCAGCTCGGCAGCCTGCCTGGATAGCCCACTAAGGCGCTGAAGGTCGCTGCTGCTGAGGCCCGAGTTGATGGCAGCCTGGCTGCTGGGGGATTGGCTGGTCAAAGGAAGCCCCATCTCACTCCTCGTCCAAGGGGAGGCCAGCCTTCACTTTGCCCCGGCCAAAGAACCGACCAAACTGAAGGTCGTAGACCTCGTCTTCATCCTGGGTTTCCACCACCAGGGGACCGGTCGAGCGGGCAACACACAGCAGGCCATAGCCCTTGGCCCTGAGTTCGCGGGAGAGCCCGAGGGCCTCCCGTTGATCAATCTCCCCTTCCAGCACACGCACCCCACAGGTGGTGCAACATCCATTCCGGCAACTAAAGGGGATCGGATCACCCTGTTGCTCAAAACTGCGAAGGATGTACTCGCCCTCTGGAACAGCATGGGTGATTATCCGGCCCGTTTGGCGCCAGTGGATCGTGATCGGATGACTGGTCTTCATGCTGCTACATTGACATCTGCCCCATCTTGCCGTTGGAGAGGTGGCCGAGTGGTTGAAGGCGCAGCACTGGAAATGCTGTATAGGGGCAACTTTATCGAGGGTTCGAATCCCTCCCTCTCCGCTTTAAAAAACCGGCCCTCGGGCCGGTTTTTTTGTACCGTTAAACAGGGTGAGATTCATTCAGCACTCAAAATTAGAGTACTGAAATGATTAACCAAAGCGACCGCTCACATAGTCCTGGGTGGACTGCTGGGCTGGGGCGTTAAAGATGCGCTCGGTGGAATTCAATTCGACGAGATAGCCAACCTTGCCGGTTCCACCTTCCACGGCTTCGGCATTGAAGAAGGCGGTGTTGTCGGCCACACGAACAGCCTGCTGCATGTTGTGAGTCACAATCACAATCGTGTAACTGCGCTTGAGCTCATGCATGGTCTCCTCAATTTTCAAAGTGGAGATCGGATCCAGGGCGGAACAGGGTTCATCCATCAAGATGACCTCGGGTTCCGTGGCAATGGCCCGGGCAATGCACAGGCGCTGCTGCTGACCTCCGGAAAGGGCTAAACCACTTTCCTTCAGCTTGTCCTTGCACTCGTCCCATACAGCGGCCTTGCGGAGGGAGCGTTCAACCAGCTCATCCATATCACCTTTGTAGCCGTTAATCCTGGCTCCAAAAGCGATGTTCTCGTAGATGCTCTTGGGGAAGGGGTTTGGCTTTTGGAACACCATGCCGATCCGGCGGCGCACCTCTACGGGATCGACCCTTGGGTCGTAGAGATCGTGGCCATCGAAAACGACCCTGCCCTTCAGGCTGCAACCCGGGATCAGGTCATTCATGCGATTGAGGGCCCGCAGCACCGTTGATTTGCCGCAACCCGATGGACCAATGAAGGCCGTCACTTCCCCATGGGGGATCTGCATGTAAACGCCTTTAACCGCTTCAAATTTGCCGTAGGAGATGCTCACGTTCTCCAATGACATGCAGGTGGCTTGGTCCATGGCGAGAAATGGGAGAGAGAAAGGGTTGGGGTCGGGAAGGAGTCTTTAGAGAGGGGGAGGTCAGGGAGCTGCCAGGGAGCTCTTCGGCCGATGGGGATTGATCATTTAGGTCTTGGCCATGCGGGTAATCCACCGAGACAGAAGATTCGCCCCCAGAATCATGACCACCAGCACAAAACTTGCCGCCCATGCCAGGGCATTTTGGTACTCGTAGGGCATGATCGCAAAGTTGTAGATCAAGACCGACATTGACGCGATAGGGCTAAACAGTCCGTCGGGCCAATAGGGTGAAAACAGGGCGGTAAAGATCAGGGGGGCTGTCTCCCCTGCTGCCCTTGCAACGGCAAGCACAATCCCGGTAGAAATTGGAGTGAAAGCTGCAGGCAGGGTGATGCGCATCACGGTGACGAACTTCGAAGCCCCAACGCCATAGGAACCCCAGCGCAGTTCCTGGGGCACAAGACGAAGTCCCTCATCGGTGGTTTTAATTACCGTGGGTAACATCAAAACGGATAGGGCAATGCCGCCGGCAAGGGCGCTATAGCTCTGGTCGAAGAAGACCTTGGTAGCCACCACCAGGCCGTAGATAAAGATACCTGCAATGATTGAGGGCACACCGGCGAGCACGTCGTTGCCGAAGCGGACGAATTGGGCGAACCAACCGTTGCGCGAGTACTCACAGAGGAAAACTCCACCACCCACACCAATGGGTACGGCTATCAAGGTGGCGATCAGGGTGACAACGATGGTGCCGAAGATCGCATTGCCAATGCCACCACCCGAGAGACCCGGGGCGGGGGGCAGTTCCGTAAGCAAGGCCCAACTGAAAAGACTGCCTCCTTTGACCAAGACGTGGCCAAGCACCAAAACCAGAGGCAGGACGGCGATTGAAGCGAAGAGGGCCGCAATCCCAGTAAGCAACAGATTCAGTTGATTGCGCTTCAGGCTGCCATCAAAAAACAGGGGCCGACGGTCAAACAGATCGGTATTGGCGTAACTGATCGATTTGGGAGCGGGGTTGGCCATGGTTGCTGATTTAGGGATCGGGCTTGGATGGATCTCGAGATAGGAAGATGATTAGTAGCGAAGACTCAGGCGCTTCACAATCCATTGAGCAGCCACATTGACCACAAAGGTGAGAATCATCAAGATCAAGGCCGCATACATCAAGGCAGAGATCTGGATGCCATCGGCCTCACCAAATTGATTGGCTAGGAGCGAAGCGATTGTGTTGCCAGGTGCCAACAGCGACAAACTAAAGTTGAGGGAATTACCGATAATCATCGTCACAGCCATGGTTTCACCCATGGCCCTGCCGAGGGACAGCATCACCCCGCCGACAATCGCTGAAACTGCGGCAGGCAGGATCACGCTGAAAATCGCCCCCCAACGGGTTGTGCCCACGCCATAGGCTCCCTGGCGCAACTCAACGGGAACTTGGTTGAGGGCGTCGCGGGAGATGGAGGTAATGATCGGCATGACCATCACCACCAGGATCAGAATGGCGGGAGCCATACCTGGACCCTGGGGCACCGTTGAGAAGAACGGGGTCCAGCCGAGCAGGTGGTGGAGGAGATTCAGGACAGGCCGAATGGCGGGCTCAAGAACAAAGATGGCCCAAAGGCCAAGGACCACCGAAGGCAAGGCCGCAAGGAGTTCAACCATCAGTCCAATGGTTTCGCGGACTTGAACGGGGATGATGTCCTCTGTGATGAAGATGGCCGTACCAACGCCCAGGGGCACGGCAATCACCAAGGCCAACAGCGAACTGACAAGGGTTCCATAGATGGCCACCCAGGCTCCGAAAGTGTCGTTACCCGGGTCCCAATCCGATGTGGTTAAAAAAGTCGAACCAAATTGAGCGATCGCCTCTCGGGCTTCGACAAAAACGGTTAAAAAAATTCCAATCAGGACAAACGCCACCGCGGAAGCCAGGGCCAGGGTGAGCTGGCGGAAGCCCGTATCCAGCAGTTTTTCCGACGGTGGGCGGCGTCTGAGGGTAAAAACGTCCGCAGGAGAGGCAAGGCTGGGATCCGTCGGCATGCAGGTAATGACTGGCGTTCGGTCGGGGCTGGGTTGGCCAGCAGGCGGACAACCGGGTCTTCAGATCTTCGTACAACCTGCCAACATCCTGATTAAGTCGGGTTTAAAGCACGGCGCCCAGTATTTTTGGGTTTCAAACGCCTGTTGGCTGGGGCAGCGGCATCCATGGGTCGAATAGTTGGAATCGACCTAGGCACCACAAACTCTGTGGTGGCTGTGCTTGAGGGGGGACGCCCCCAGGTGATTGCCAATGCCGAAGGCACGCGCACTACCGCCTCGGTTGTGGGCTTCAATCGCGAGCAGGAGTTGCTGGTGGGTCAGTTGGCGCGGCGCCAACTCGTGTTGAACCCCCGCAACACCTTTGCCAATTTGAAGCGGTTTGTCGGGCGTCAGTGGGACGAGCTTGAAGACAGCAGCCTGTCGGTGCCCTACACGGTCCGGGCCAATGACCAGGGCAACGTGCGGGTTGTCTGCCCAGCCACGGAACGGGAATACGCTCCGGAGGAATTGGTCGCCAGCATCCTCCGCAAGTTGGTGGACGATGCCTCCACCTACCTCGGGGAGCCGGTGGAGGCAGCGGTCATCACGGTGCCCGCCTACTTCAACGACGCCCAGCGCCAGGCCACCAGGGATGCGGGTCGCCTAGCCGGACTTGAGGTGGAGCGGATCCTCAACGAACCCACCGCGGCTGCCCTGGCCTATGGCTTTGATCGCAGCAGCGTCAAGCGGGTGCTGGTGTTCGACCTGGGCGGAGGCACCTTTGACGTCTCGATTTTGCGCATCGCCCAGGGGGTGTTCGATGTCAAAGCCACCAGCGGAGACACCCAGCTCGGGGGCAACGACTGGGACCGGCGCATTGTCGATTGGTTGGCCGATGCTTTCCAAACTGAGCACTCCATCGATCTGCGTCGCGACCGTCAAGCCCTGCAGCGCCTGACCGAGGCCTCGGAGAAGGCCAAGCAAGAGCTCTCGGGCGTGCTCAGCACCCCCATCTCCCTCCCCTTTATCGCCACGGGGCCAGATGGCCCCTTGCACATTGAAACGAGCCTCGAGCGCCGAACCTTTGAATCCCTCTGCCCAGATCTGCTGGACCGCCTGCTGAGGCCCGTTCAAAGGGCCCTGCGGGATTCGGGCCTGGCAGCCGATGACATCGACGATGTGGTGCTGGTGGGTGGCTCGAGCCGCATGCCCATGGTGCAGGAGATGGTGCGCACCTTGATCCCCCTGGAACC
>CAMDSS010000076.1 GCA_945907085.1 Cyanobium sp. NIES-981
GGGGACCACGATGTCAGATCTGTTGATGCGCAACAGTGATTTAGGCCGAGAGGATGCCACCCACCTCTATGCCCACATCATGAAAAAGCCGGATTATATTCTGGAGCTTGATCTGAATGTTGCCCAGGCCGACTACAGCGGAAGCGCCGTGGGCACAACGCAAATTGGTATCAATACTGCGGAAGAAAGGACCCTTCTCGACCCCCAGATCAACACCCTATCGCTGTTCTCTTTCGCGCTGGGTGGGATGGCGAATGCAGCAACGCAAAGCCAGGTCAGTAGGGGCTACGACTTAAGCGGCCGCTACACCAGCATGATCCGCTTTACAGGTGGAGAACACGTGGTGCTGGGTGGCAGCGAGGGCAATGATGCCATCTACGGAGATAAGGGCGACGATACCCTTTGGGGTGATGGCGGAGATGACTATCTGAATGCCGGCATGGCATCCGACCAAGTCTTTGGTGGTGATGGTGATGACATCATTGTTGACCCCTTTGGCGACGACTTCCTGCGGGGCGAGCGGGGCGATGACGTGATCGTCAACGGGGCGGGCTTGGATGTTGATTTTGGCGGGGAAGGCCAAGATGCCATGTTTGCCGTGGTCGATACCACCGAGATGTTTGCCGGTGAAGGCAACGACTTCTTGCGAGGTGGCAGTGCACCGGATGTCATGTTTGGTGGCGAAGGCGACGACTGGATCGAGGGTGGTGAGGGATTCGACGGAATAGCTGGTGACAACTCTGAGCTGTTCTTCAATAGCCCAATCGTTGGCCACGACATCCTGAACGGCCAGGGAAACGACACCGACTACGACGGTGAAAATGGCGACGACATCATGGTGCAGGGTGTAGGCATCCAACGCAGCAACGGCATGAGTGGCTTTGACTGGGTGATCCACAAGGATGACCCGGTTGGAGCTAATACCGATCTCACCACCTTCATTCCAGGTTTGGTCGCTATCCCAGGGGCAGCTGTAGCAGTCACCCTGCGCGATCGGTTTGATTCGGTTGAGGGGGCATCGGGCTGGAAATTCAATGACAACCTAAAAGGCTCCATTCGGGCCATCGCTGGCACTCCCTGGTTCCAAAGTCAGCTCACCCAGGCTGGCGTTGATCGAATCACTGGGCTGCAGGATGTAATTGGGGGTACTGCCAATGCGGATCCCAATGCCGTGGCATTCGGTGCCACCAACATTGATGGCAACTCGGAAGGTCAGATCTTCCTCGGTGGCGATGGCAGCGACACCATCATGGGCGGCGTTGGCGACGACGTGATTGATGGTGATGCCTGGCTCAATGTACGACTTGCTGGCACCCGCAAAGATGGGACCAACTTCAGTGTTGACAGCCTCAGTCAAGTTTTTGACGACCTGGTTGGAGGCAAGATTGACCCCGGTGAGATGGGGGCTGTCCGCGAAATTCTCTATGACAATGCCACCAATGGCACCAACCCCGATGATGTCAATATAGACATCGCTGTCTTCCAGGACATCCGGGATAATTACACCATCACCAACAATGCTGATGGGTCCGTCACCGTTGCCCATACAACGGTGACGGCGGGCCTGCAGAGCGATGGCATCGATCGACTCCGGAATATGGAGACGGCTCGATTTGCCGATCAAGATATTAACCTGATTAACTACAAACCCACCGCAGCGGAGTCGTTCACGACGCGGGAACTCTCAACGAATGGATTCTTCGGATTCGGAGCGGCCAACAACGCCTTCTTCTCTGCACCGGCTCTATTTGATCAAAACAATGTAACAGCCACTAATCCCACTGGTGCCGTTGACGCCAATGCCATCAGCCTCTCCTTTGTCGATGGTGCCAATCAGCCCCTTGCAACAACCGCAGGAGTACTCAGGCTTGGCCAAACCCCAGGCCAACAGCTGAAAATGACGGCCAGCTATATCGATGCTTCTGGCTTGTCCAATAGCTTCACAAGCCCGCTGGTCAATGCCATTGTTGGTTCTACAGCCAACAACACACTCACTGGCACCAATAGCACAACCATTGCCGACTACATCTTTGGTGGCAATGGCACAGACACCCTCAATGGCAACGATGGCGACGACCACCTTTCTGGTGGTGCCGGCAACGATGCTCTCAACGGTGGCACTGGCATCGACACCGCCAACTTCACAGGCTTGGCAACAACAGGATTAAATGTGGGCAACCCGCCCGCACAGACTAGTTCTACTGCCATCTTTGGCATCAATGGAAACAACATCTCGGTGACCACCACTGCTGGGGGCACAGACACCCTCAACACCATTGAAAAACTGCGGTTTAGCGATGGCACCTTTGATTTGGTGACCGGCACAACGAATGCCGCAAACAACCTCAGCTACGGGGGCACCAACCGTGCCGTGCTCTTTGGCGCTAGCGGTAACGACAGCCTGGCCGGTGGCGGCAATGACGACGTACTGACCTACACCGCAGCCGGCAGCAATACGGCCAATAATGCGTCCGGGGGAGGACGTGATGTCATGGACGGTGGTGCCAATGCTGCCCTCGGTGATCGGGCGGTGATCAACGGCGACAACGGTACAGAAACCTTCCGTGTCTTTGCCATTGCAGGGGCTGTCAATGCTGCCCAACTTACGGCACTAACAGCGTTTGGCAGCTTCAATGCCAACACCGAAATCGTGGTGCTTCGGGGCTCTGGCAATCTTCAAGCCAACGCAGCACTCAACACCGCAAACTTCGCCGTCATTGCTGAACTAGACAACATCGAAGAGCTAAGCATCAACGTGAATGGAAGCGGCTTCGGAACCCAGCGAGTACAGGTCTTTGGAGATTTTGCTGCCACAAGCCTGCGTACAAACACCATCACCGTCACCAGCGATGGCGCTGGAGTCGAAGTGGATGTCACTGGCATTGAATCAGAGCACCGCGTCGTTCTTGATGCTGGCACCATCATTGGTCAACGCTCCCAGGACAGCATTGGGAATGCGACATCCCCCTCGCCCCTTGACACGCCAACGCTCCCTGGGCAGGACGATAACAATTCCTCTGGGGATGACGATTCCTCTGGGAATGGTGAGCCCTCTGGAGTTGATGCCTCCAAGGCCATCCATCTGGGCCTCAGCCTCCAAAAGGTGCCCGAATTCGATGGTGATCTCCCCTCCGACATCGTTCTACGACGCTTCGGGACCACGCAAGAACAAAAAAGCCAGTTCTATTTGGCCCTCACCGCAGAATCCCTGCGCGATGCCTCCATCGACACCCTCGATGTCACCCTTGATCTCGGCGCTGACTTCTTTGATGTCTTCCAAATCAGTGGCCAGCAGATCTTCTTCTCAGAAGACATGGCCGTTCAGCGCCAGGTCCGCATTGATGGCACCAAGGTCCGCTTTGAAGGTGCTGGCCTCAGTGCCCTAGGCGAAGGCCTGGGCAAAGGGGTGGACTCCACGGCTCCCATCGCTGTCATCGCCCTCACACTCCGCGATGACATCAACGATCAAATCCAAGGGGCCCGCGTCGCCGATCGCTATGGCTTCCTCAATCGCGAGACCTGGCAGCAATCCCTCAACTTTGAGGTTTCTGCCAACATCGATCAGGTGGTCTTCTCCGACCTTGTCTCCCTCCGCGATCTCGGTGGTGACGATGCCCTGATGAGCGACGAGCTCCACCTGATGGCCCGCGCCGCCCAAGCCGAGCTCTCCACCGACAGCTCCTTTGGAATCGGCACCGAGCGCTCCTTGCTCAAGCCCGGCGAAACGGGATTCACCAACCTGATCCGCTCCGGCGACACCATCGAGCGCATCACCCAGTGGCAAAACGATGGTGAATTCTCCTTCCGTGATTTCACCATCACCAACATCGACCAAGCCGGTGTTGCCAAGGCGGTCAGTGTGTTTCTAGCCGATGACGCGACAACCCTCCACACCCTGGCACCAGACTCCGGCGACGGCGCTGGAGAGGTTGCCGAAATCCGCACCACCTTCATGGTCAGCGGTCAGGCGGGTTCGGTGCTCGATACCAGCAAACTGGGCTTCCAGCTCGATGCCTTTGGCGGTTTCCACTGGGATACCTCCAAAATGGACCTCTTCCAGCAAAAGAATCTCATCACCTTCCAGGGGGATCTCAACTACGACGGTGCCGTCACGATGAAGGACTTGGCCTTTCTCAACGCCGGTGCGGCCAGAGGTTCTGATGATGCCCGTGGCTACAGCCGCGACGTGGATGCCAACTTTGACGGGGAGCTCGACATCGATGATCTCGCCATCCTTGATGCCGATTGGGGCCGCAGCCTCCACCAGGGTCAATCCCAATTCCTGGGATCCGATCAACTGTCGATGGCAAGCCTCACACACCAGGGCCAACACCACTGGGATAGCAGTGCCTTCCAGTCCCAAAACACCATTGAGGCGAAGGAGACCTACATCAATCCCATCACCGATGCGACCGGAACCCTGGTCGACGTTCAAGGCTTTCAAGCTCTTGAAGCCCTACTCCAAGAGCAACAGCAGCAATATGGCCTGAATTAAACACCGTCTGAACAAAACACGCCCTAAACGAATCCGCGCTATGGACCAACCACAGCCACCTGCCCTGCCACGACAGGAGGCGCCATCAAGGGCGGCAAATGGGGGGTGGGATCGATCGCCTGCAGGGCCTGGGCCCTGGTACGCAGTTCAAAATGCAAATGGGGCCCCGTAGCCGCACCGGTCATGCCCACGGCACCGAGCTGGGCCCCCTGCTCAATCCAATCCCCTTCGCGAACAAGCGCCTGCTGCAAATGGGCATAGAGGGTTTCAACGCCTTCTCCGTGGTTGAGCAGCACGGTCATGCCATAACCACCCACCGCTTGCACCAGCGCCACACGGCCAGCCTTCGCCGCCAACACCGGGGTACCTGTGGGGGCCGCCAAATCCACACCCGTATGCATGCGCCAGGCCGCCTTGGATTCGGAGTAGCGCCAACCCCAGGGATCCATGGAATCGGCCCACTGGCCCAGGGGATAGGCCAACTGGAGCTCAGGATTGGCCTTGGTCAACAAAGAAGGCTCCGGTTTGGAGCCGTAGGCGAGCACATCGGCAACCACAACCCGGCCAGGGATCTCTGCCGGCACCTGGGGCCGGGTGCTGGGTAAGGCACCCCCATCAGCCCAGGCACGGCAAGGCAAGGCACAGACGGTCGTGGCCGCACTCGCGCCAAGCAAACAAAGCCGGAGTCCTAGCCATGGAAATGCAAGGCGCAAACTGCCCATAGGCGACGGCGTTAGTTGGTTTCGCCAAAGTTGTAGATCCTCAGGGTGCCGTATCCGAGGGAAGATGGCGAGGGGTTGGGGCCGGCGGGAAAGGCATTCACCGCAAACAGGTAGGTGTCCGCCAGACCTGGGTTGGTCCAGGGGCGGAGCACCACCGTGACGGTGTTGCCCGGTTGCACCGGTTCTGGGAAGCGGATCGTGAAGGTGCGGCTGGCCTGGTCGAAGCTGGCCTGCACGGGGATCTTCGGGCCTTCACGGCGGGGCGTACCGCCCAGAAATGCGGTGGTGCGATCCACCGAATACGCGAAGTCGCGATCCACCCCTCGGGTTTGGCTGATCGTGAGTCCACCGAGGGGGGCACCGGCCGCCGGATCCAAGGTCACCCGGAAGAAATACTCGGGCCGGGTTTGGTAGGTGTAGGTCTGGTAGCTGATCAAATCCACCGACCAGGGTGGCTTGGTGAAGTAAGTGGCGCCCCGCAGCTCCAGGGCCTGGCCAGGGCTGATCGGCATGCCCAAGCCGATGCCAAGACCAACCCCCATGCCAAGACCAATACCCAGACCCGTGGAGGCCATGGCCCCCCGCAGCCGCTTCCCGATCGCCATCGGCACCACGTGCGTTTTTAGCCCTCAGAGCCTAGGCAGCGCCTCGAGAAATGGCCGGGGATCCTGATCGCGCCGATGGCTTGTGGGGATGGGCGGGCCCTGGGAGGCCAGGCCATCCGGTGGGCTCGCCTGGGGATCCAGCCGGGCCGTTGCCTCTAGGGCTTGGCGCAGCCGCCGGGCCGCGTGCAACGGCATGTCGCGGGGCACGCTGATGCGATCGCGCAGATAGCGCAGCCCCGGCGCCGAACCGGGAGGTGGGGTTTGGGGCTGGTGATCGCCGGGCACCAGGGCCGCCAGGGCGCAGCGCAGGGCTGGATCAAACCGCTCGGAGCCCAGGGGATTGCGCTCCAGAATAGGCTGACGGTGCTTGAGCACCCGGGCCAAGGCGATCAAGGCCGAATCGCGTGGCTCCACTTGGCTGGTTTCAGGATCGCTGCCCGCAGGGGTGCCGATCGGCCAGGGGCCCTGGTCAATCCGGGCGGCCATCGCGGCCTGAGCCTGGCTGCCACTGGCATAACAGCCCCCCATCTGGGGAGGAAGGTCGTGGGCGTGGGTGTGGAAATCGCTTTGGGTGCCGAGGTAGGTGCTGCGCTGCTCCAGGGCAGCAAACCAAGCCCCAATCCCTGGATGCTCCTGGCGCAGCCCAAACCCCTTGTAGTAAGCCAGGCTTGCCGCCATCCGTTCCACATACGGCACAAACACCAGATCGGCGGTGCTAACCCCAGGGCCCAGCAAGAACGGCCCCGGGGTGGCCCTGAGGGCCTGTTCCATGGCCGAGGCAAACCGCTGAAATTGGCTACGGCCGGAGTCTTCCTCCGCCGCAGAACGGCTGGGAGCGCACAACCACTGGCACCAGGCGCGAAAGAGCAGCCGCTCCAGCTGCCTTAACGGCAGCACCGCCGGATCCCCCATGGCCGCACCGAAGGAACCGAAGGCAGCCTCCAAGGCCTCAAGGATGCGATCGCTTTCCGTGATCATGCGTCCATCCAGCTCCAGGGCCGGGAGCATGCCCGAGGGCACCATTTGCTTGAACCAGCGCTCCTTTTCGCCGTAGCAGAACATCGTGACCTTGCGGATCCGGTAGGGGATCCGCTGCTCCTCCAGCCACAGCCACACCTTCTGGCAGTAGGGGCACCAGGCGTGGTGATCCCGATACAGGGTGACCCGCACCTCTGATTCGGGGCGGCCAAACAGCCGCAAGGTGGCCTGGGCATTGGTGGGGCCGTTGATGCGCTCTAACTCAGGAGCTTCAAAACCGCCAAGCTCAGCCCATGTCAACACGTTCAAAAAGGCCCCAAGGGTCGTCCCGGAGAGGCTAGGCAGCCAGCACCGCAACCCTGAGACCAGCCTCACCGGCAGCGGCGGTAAGAGCAGGCAGGGATTCAAGCGAGAGCTTCGCCTTGCCCGACAGCACAGCAGGCCAGGCCTGGTCATCGAAATGGGTCTGCAGCCATGCCACAGCCTCAATTGAGAAGGGCAACAAGCGCACGCCGCTCTCAAGCTTGGCCAGTGTCAAATCCAAAAAAAAATTTCCCGGTTTTTGCCTTGTAGGGCAAAGACCAGGGAACAAGCCGTAGCAACGGAGACGGAAGCAGAGATCAGCCGGCGTTGACCTGGTCGGCAGCGACCTGGGCGCGGTGGTGGTAGGTGGCACCGCGGTACTGCAGCTCAACCTCTGTGTTGACAGCAGCAGGGTCGTGGCCGAGGGGAGCATCAAAGTGCTGACCGCGGTAGACATGCTCCACGGGCTGCTGGGAAGGGTGCTCGTGCTGGGCGGCGTCATAAGCAACGCCGCGGTACTGAAGCTTGGTGGTGTTGGTCATCGTTGGGCCTCGAAGGTGGATAGAGATCTGACCCGGCGGTTGCCGGCAGATGCCGCTTCGTGGGGAGGAGCGTTGCTTCGCCTAGCGGGGGGCTACTTCCGGTACGGCGCCGATGAAGCGCCACACCCAACGTTTTGTCCTCGATGCATTTATAGCGAAAACAAGTTGTTCATGGTGAACATTTTGATCAATTAGCAATCTTCTGCAATAGGGCGGGTCAATCGTGTAACCCCATGAACTCAGGCACCCTGAAAACAGCATTGGAAGGTCGGGGAGCAATCGACCATTGCTGAATTCTGTATCAATCCAAACATCAAAGCCACGCAAAAAAGCGGATCTTCATTTGCGATGGGTTCCCCTATTGGTGCCCCAAGCTCCGCGCAGCCATCCTTACCGAACTGCCCCATGACAATTGCTTCCAGCCCTCCCAGGCGCAAACGCCTCCAAGAGGCAAGCTTGCTTGAGGCCCCAGCACTGCTACTCCGCAGCATCCGGGGCTTTTCATCCCAGCGCAGCCTCACCTGGCTGGCCTGTGTGCCCCT
>CAMDSS010000077.1 GCA_945907085.1 Cyanobium sp. NIES-981
GGACAGGTGTCGATCGCCTCTTGGATGAGCTCGGTGCTGTCACCGTCTTGGCGGATGGCGCGGGAGCGGCCCCAATCCGGTTCCACCACGAAGGTATGGCTGGCCACATGGGAGCAATAGCGACAGCCAATGCAGACCGCCTCATCCACCCAGACAGCTTTTTCGCGCAACGCTCCCCCCAGCAAGGGTTCAAAGCCATTGGGGCGGGGTGCGCTAGCCCCATGGCCCGGGGCAAAGGCCAGGCTGGGATCCGGCAGCAGGGGGTCCACGGTCAGACCCAGCGGGTCACTACCAGCTCAATACTGCCGTCGTTGTGGTCGGTTTGCTCACTCACCTGGAAGCCCTCTTCGGCTGTGGCGGCCAAAATCGAACGCAGGGCGTAGCGCTGGCTGAGCTGGGCTAGAAAGCGCTCCACGGGAACGGCCTGGCTCCAGAGATCCAAATCGGTCACCAACTCATAACTGCCCGTGGCGGGGTTGAGCCGGAAGCCGATGTCGGCCCCATTGCCTTGGCAAACCGCCAACTCAGCCGTGACGGTCTGACCCCGGTAGCCACGCACCTGGAGAGCACCAACTTCGGGAGCATGGCCCAAATCGGAGAGGGCCTCAACCAGCGCCTGGCGGTCGCGAAGTTCGGTCTTGACGGTGGTGAAGTGGGACATGGGCTCAGGCTGTCGGGGTGCCGTTAGCGGAACTGGGGGGTAGAACTTGAGTAAGGGTGGGAACTGCGCCAAGGGCGGTGCCTTGCTTCACTGCCTTCGGGAGGAACGCCTCAGACGTACTTTGGCGCTGCTGGACAGATCCAAGTCGGGCCTCAATGCGTTCGGTGAGTTGCTGGCAAGCCTCCCCCTGAACCCCCTCCACGAGCTCTTGCACCCTGCCACCGGAATGGATCCGGAAGCGGATGGTTTGTTGTGCCATCCCACGCCAAACCAGAGTGCGTCGATGCTAGCGGTGGTTGCCGGCCCTTGAGCTCAAGCCAGCAAGCCTTCCTCCACGAGCGTCTGGAGGCGTTCCAACACCTCGGGTTGCTCGAGCTGTTCCAAGGCCAAGCGGGCCTCATCGCGCACACTCGATTCCGTGTCATTGAGCATGGCGTGGAGCAGGCTTTCCACCAAGACCTGCTGCCGCGGTTCCACCAAGTCGGGATACAGCCGCCCCAGGGCCCAGGCGCTGTTCGAGCGCACCGCAGGCTCAGTATCAATCCGCAAACTCAACAGCAGCTGGGCCGCGGCGGGATCGGCCTTGGCCGGGCCCGTACTCCCCGCTTCCGCCAAGGAGCTGGCCGCCCAGAGCCGCACGGCAGCGATATCCACCTGGAGGGCACGGGTCAGGGGATTGAGCACGGGAGCATCGGGGTAACTCCCCAAGCTCCAGGCCACGGCCTTGCGCACATAGCCGTTGTCGTCGGAGGCCAGCAGGCCCAGCAGATCTTGAACAGCCAGGGGACTGGGGTTACGGCCCAATGCGTAGACCGCGCTCATCCGCACGATCGGGCATGGGGCCCCAAGTAACGGCAGCAACAGGGGCAGGGCCCTGGGGTCCCGGTGCTCACAAAAGATGCGTAGCCCCTGCATGCGCTGGTCGTGGTCACCCACCAATAAGGAGAGGCCCAGATCGCATTCAGCAGCCACGTCAGCCGCCTCAGGATCGCTGCTATCGAGCGCATCAAGGGGATCGCCCAACAACTCTTGGGCGAGCTCCTGGGCCAGCACGTCGAGGTCGAGGTAGAGCTCCTGGGGGCTCTCATCGAAGGGGCCCGAGCGCCCAAGCGATGCCGGCAGATTGGGCTGGAGATCAGTCACAACAGGGGCTCAACTGATCGGTGCCGGTGCGGCCATGTCACCAGGCAACCAAATCCGAGCACTCACCGCAAACAGGGCCAAGCCAAACAGCAGCACGATGGCCGCTGGCAACAGGGTGGAGCGAAAAAACTGCACAGGTCACCATCAGTGCAATCCATTCTGACGGCAAGCCGCCCCCCCCTAGCGTTCGGCTCGATGTCTATCCCTTCCCGATGGCCAGTAGCCCTCAAAGCGAGCCAGCCAAAGCCGCCGTAGCCGCTCCGGCGCCGGGGAGTGAACGGCAACGCTTGGTGGCCGTGGCCGCCGAGGGCCTGGCCAGTGGGGCGCCCTTGAACATGGGCGGCAAATTGCTGCAGGGCTGGCTAGCCAGCAGTGGCGTCCCCCTGGAGCTGATCGGGGTCATCCCCCAGCTCGCTGGGCTGCCCTATGCCTTCAAGTTCCTCTGGGCTCCACTCCTGGATCGTTGGCCCATCGCCCGGCCCGATCGCCGCAGGGGGTGGATGGTGGTGCTGCAGGTCGCCTTGGTGGTGGTCCTGCTGGTGCTTGCCGTGGCCGCCACCAAGGCACCCACGCCAGGACGGCTGGGGCTGATCACCTTGCTGGCCTTGGTCTTGGCCACCGCCAGTGCCACCCAGGACATCGTGATCGATGCCTATCGAACAGACCTGCTGCCGGAGGAGGAGCGCGGCCAGGGGGCTGCCACCCACAACTTCGCCTATCGCACCGGCATGTTGCTGGTGAGCTCCGGCGGCTTCCTGCTGGCTGGCCGCTTCGGCTGGCCGGCCGCCTTCGCCGGTTGTGCCGCCCTGATCCTGGTGGTTGTGCCCTTCACCCTGGGGGCTCCCACCCTTGTGCCGGTGCAGCATCCCGTCACCAGCCTGCGCCAGGCGGTGGTGGGCCCCGCCCGGGAATTCCTGCGCCGCACAGGTGGGAACCAGGCCCCATGGGTTTTGTTGCTGGTGCTGCTCTACCGCTGGCCCGATGGCCTGCTGGCCGCCCTCTCGATTGTCTTTCTGAAGCAGGCGGGCTTTAGCGATGCCCAGATCGGCCTCCTCGACGGCGGCTGGGCCATCGCCGCCACCATGATCGGCACCGTGATCGGCGGCGTGCTGTTCGCCCAGCTGGGCATGAACCGCTGCCTGTGGCTCTTCGCCCTGGTGGGGGCGGCCGGCAACCTGGGCTACGCAGCCCTGGCCCGCTTTGGAGGTGGCCTACCCGCTCTCATGGCAGCGGTGAGCCTGGAGAACATCTCCAGCGGCATGGTGGGCGCCGGCTTCGTGGCCCTGCTCATGAGCCTGTGCAACCCGCGGTTTTCCGCCACCCAGTACGCCCTGCTCTCGGGGGTCTACGCCTTCAGCCGCACCCTGCTGGCCCTGCCCTCGGGCTGGCTCGCAGCCCAGGTGGGCTGGAGCGGATACTTTCTGGCCACGGCCCTGGCGGCCGTGCCGGCCTTCCTGCTCATGGCCAAGCTTGTGCCCTGGAACGGCGACGGCTGCCGGGGGGCATTTGATCCCCTACGCGATGCCACCTAAACCCAGCCGAACCCGACTAAGCGGCCTGGAGCGTGTCCCCCAGGCGGCGACGCAGCTGGCCGCAGGCGGCATCGGCATCAAGCCCACGGCTGGCGCGCACACTCACCGCCACATGGCGCCGCTCCAAACCAGCCTTAAAGGCAGCCACCGCCTCTTGGGTAGGCCGCTGGAATTCCTCCTCCTCGATCGGGTTGTAAGGAATCAGATTCACATGACTCTGAAACCCTCGCAGCAACTGGGCCAGGGCCTCGGCTTGCTGGGGGCGGTCATTGAGACCGCCCAACAGGATGTACTCAAAACTGACGCGACGGCCCGTGATGGCGACGTAGCGGCGGCAATCCTCGAGCAACGCCTCCAGGGGGTAGGCATGGGCCGTAGGGATGAGCTCCTCACGCAACCGTTGGTCGGGGGCATGCAAGCTCACCGCCAAGGTGAACTGGGCGCGCCCCAGCCGCTCCAAGGCCCGTTCGGCCAGGGTGGGCAGGGTCTTGGGTACGCCAACCGTGCTGACCGTGATCTGCCGTTGGGCCATGCCCAAATCCGTGCAAAGGCAGTCGATCGCTGCGAGCACCGCATCGATGTTGAGCAGGGGCTCACCCATGCCCATGAACACCACATGGCTAGGGCGTTGATCCATCACCTCGCGCACGCTCAGCACCTGGTCCACGATCTCGTGCACCGCCAACGAGCGCTGCAGGCCCCCCTTACCCGTGGCACAAAAGCGGCAAGCCATCGGGCAGCCCACCTGGCTGCTGACGCAAATGGTCAACCGATCGGTAGCCGGGATACCCACGGTTTCGAGGGTGAGGCCATCGGCCGTACCCAGCAGCAACTTGGTTGTGCCATCACGGGCCACGCTGCGGTGCAATTCGCTGGAACGGCCTATCCAATCGCCGCCGCCCTCGGGGGGCTCGGCCTGGAGCTGGGCGCGCCAATCCTTGGGCAAAACGGAAATCGCTTCCAGGCTGCGGGCCCCTTTGGCGTACAGCCAATCGTGGAGTTGGCGGCCACGAAAGGCCGCCTGGCCTTGGGATTGGGCCCACTGCTCCAACGACGAAAGGCCCATCCCCAACAGGGGACGGGCCCCGGATGGGGAGCTCACCAAACCAGGAGTCCATGCCCCAGATACCCCTCCACCGCCAGAAGGGCGATGAATCCGAGCATGGCCATCCGGCCATTGAAGAGCTCAGTGTGGGTGTGGAAGCCGTAGCTCGGCAACCGGCGCTGGGGCACCGGCGTGCCCAAGCTTGTGGTGGTGGCCTTACTCATCGGTGAGCAGACCTTCTTCCTGCAGACCCTCGAGGGCTGCAGGATCGGCAATCAGCTCTTCTTCCAGGCCTTCTTCCACCACCGGGCGGGTGAAGGCGGCACTGCCGCTGGCCGTGGCTTCAATGCCATGGCGGCTGCGGGTCGCCACCAGATCCTCATCGGATGGATCGTCGAGCACGGCCATGGAAGCCGAGGGAGCCGGCATCTCGACGGTGTAGTCGGGACGCAGGTTCTGCATGCGGCGATAGCCCATGCCGTCTTCCTCAAGGATGTCGGGATGGGGACCTGCCTCAGCCCGGAGCTCCTCTTCGAAACCACTAAAGCCGGTACCGGCAGGGATCAGGCGACCAATGATCACGTTCTCCTTGAGGCCCCGCAGCCAATCGCTCTTGCCCTCGATTGCTGCCTCTGTCAGCACCCGGGTGGTCTCCTGGAAGGAGGCCGCCGAGATGAAGCTGTCGGTGTTCAGCGAGGCCTTGGTGATACCCAGCAGCACCGGGGTGAATTCGGCGGGGGCGCCACCGGTGATTGCCATGGCGGAGTTCACCTGTTCCACCTGACGCAGCTCGATGAGCTCGCCGGGCAGGAGGGTGGTGTCTCCCGCATCTTCGATGCGGACCTTGCTGGTCATCTGGCGCACAATCACTTCAATGTGCTTGTCGTCAATCGCCACGCCCTGGGACTTGTACACGTTCTGCACTTCGGTCACCATCCGGAACTGCAGCTTGGAGATCGCCTCCTGGGCCGCATCCATCGTGGGCTTACGGCTGCGCAGATCCTCGAAGTAGCACTCGAGCAGTTCGTGGGGATTGATCGGACCGTCAGTGAGGGACTCACCCGCATGGACCTGCTGGCTGTCGCTCACCATGACGTTGCGGCCCAACAGGATCGGGTAATCGGTCACGACATCGTCGTGCTCAATGACCGACACCGTGGGGTAGTCGTCATCATCACCCTGCTTGATCTGCACGGTGCCGCTCTTGCGGCAGAGGATTGTGGATTCCCGGGGGCGGCGAGCTTCCAGCAGTTCTTCAATACGGGGCAGACCCTGAACAATGTCACCGGTCTTCTGGCGTTCAAACACCAGCAAGGCCAGGCTGTCGCCCCGCTGCACCAATTCACCGTCACGGACGTGGAGCACCGAATCGGGCGACACCATGTAGGGACGGCCAAGGCGGATGGTGATGGCGTTGGCATCGATGGCTTCCACCTGCCCGCAGCAAGGGGATGGCACACCCTTCGCCAGCAGATCACCGTCGACGATGCGCTGGTCGACCTTCACCCCAGGTTGGACCGAGCCCAGGTCAATCATGCGGGTATCGGAATCCCGTTCGACGATCAAACGGCGAATCGGCTCGCCCTCAACCTGCTCGGGGATTTGCAGGACACCGTCTTCCTTGCAAAGGATCTGGGTGGTAGCGACCACGTCGCCCTTCTTGACGCTGATGCCGTCTTCCACCTGGAGGTCGGTGTGGGTGGAACCGTGGCTGGCATCCGAGAGGGTGTCCCGGCGGACCAGCAGCGACTCAAGAATCGTGAGCTGAAGACGCTCAATCGTCTTGGCGCGCTTGTCGGCCACAGCCTCCACATCCACCGTCATCTGCGGAGTGGTGTCGTAGGTATCGAGAATCAGCTGGGTGCGCAGAAGTTCCACACCTTCCACCGACTTAATCAACTCACCGTCTTTAAAGGCCAGGCGCTGGGTGGCCTTCAAGCCCAGGGAAGGACCACCGCTTTGCTTGACGGTGGACAACTCGGGGAGGTGGGCCGCATCAGGAATGGCGTACTCCTCAACCGGACGAAGCAGTAGGGCCCCACCTTCAGGGGTATCGACGGCTTCCACGAAGACCATCGCCTCAGCCTTCAGGCCCTTGGCGATCTCTTCGCCCGGATTCACCATCTTGCCGTCGGCGAAACGGGCAATGGTTTTGCTGTCGGAAACGAGGTGAAGCTTGCCGGAGCGAACAATGATTTCGCGAAGAATGTCGTTCTTCTGAGTCACCGTCACGATGCCAGCGGTTTGGCTGAAGATGTCCTTGACAACCTCAGTGCCGGCTTCGATCCACTGACCGTCTTCGATCATCAACAGGGAGATGTCCTTGTTGATCTCGTGGGTTTCCTGGGGAATCCACAGGAGGGTGCCGCCCTTGTTCACCTCGTAGCCGTTTTTGGCACTCCGGGCTTTCTTGATGGACAGGCCAGGGGCGAACTTGACGGTGCCACCGGTCGTCGTACGGAAACGGTCATCGTTGAGTTCGGCGATGACCTCGCCGTTACCAATCTTGCTGCCAGGAATGGTGTTGAGGCGATAGCGAATGTTGTCCTTGCCCTCGAGGTGCCAGAGCTCACCGGAGTGGGTGGATTCGCCCTGCAGCTTGCAGTCCTTCAGGGTGAGGCTGGCGGTCACGATCTGAACTTCGCGGGAGTCTCCAGCGGATTCACGCAGGCGAACGGCACCGCCGTACTCACTCACCAGCCGGCTCTCCGCCAACACCTCGCCGGTGGTGACCGCCTTGCTGCCCTGAATCACGGGCAGGGCATTGGGGGGCAGGTTGTAAACGTCGCCGCTGAACACCCACATCCGCCCCAAACGCTGGGCCTTCAGGGTGATGTTGCCCTGGCGGTCAGTGGATTCCTTGGGCTGGATGGCGTCTTCGTAACTGACCTGACCAGCCAGATCACAGATCACGTCCTTGGTGGCCTTCTCAACGCTCTTCTTGACGGCCACGCCGGCGGCAATCTGGGCGAGGATCGTGTCAGCCAGGGCAGTGTCACCGTCGGCGACGAACAGAATCGAGCCGCTGGTGATGTCGATTTTTTGGGGCTTGCCCTTGCCGGAAGGCGTGAGGGTCAAGCTGAAATCCGTTTCAGCCACTTGGGCCTCCACACCGTGGGGGGTCCGGAAGGCCCGCACCCGGGCCTTGGGACCAAACTCCACAACCCCTTCCAACAGGGAGCGCACCACGCCAGATTCTGCGGTCGACACACCACCGGTGTGGAAGGTCCGCATGGTGAGCTGGGTACCGGGCTCACCAATGGATTGGGCGGCCACGATGCCCACGGCTTCGCCGAGGTCAACGAGCTGGTTATGGGCCAGGGCCCAGCCGTAGCACTTGCGGCACACCGAGCGGGAAGCCTCGCAAGTGAGCGGTGAGCGCACCTTCACTGTCTTGACGTTGGCAGCCTCAATCCGGCGGGAGAGGGGCGGGTCGATTTCGCCATCGCGCTCGACAAGGGTTTCACCGTTTTCGTCCAGCACCAGCTCAGCGGCTAGGCGGCCGACCAACTTGCTGGCGAACTTGCCCTTCTCATCGGCATCGATGGGAATACAACGGGTGGTGCCGCAATCGTCTTCGCGCACAATCACGTCCTGGGCCACGTCCACCAAACGACGGGTGAGGTAACCCGAGTCAGCGGTGCGTAGGGCGGTGTCCACCAGGCCCTTCCGGGCGCCGTAGGAGGAGATCACGTACTCGGTCACCGTGAGGCCTTCACGGAAGTTGGTGCGGATCGGAAGGTCGATGATTTCGCCCTGGGGGTTGGCCATCAGGCCGCG
>CAMDSS010000078.1 GCA_945907085.1 Cyanobium sp. NIES-981
CGGCGTGAGGTTGCCCCCGGCGTCGCGGTTGTACTGCATAAAAACGAGGTTGTAGAACTCGATAAAACGGCTGTCGTCCTCCAGATCAATGCCGTCATCGCCCAGTTCCGGCTTGAAGTCGTAATAGATCTCCGAGCAGGGACCACAGGGGCCCGTGGGCCCCGAAGCCCAAAAGTTGTCGGCCTCATCCATCCGGATGATCCGCTTGGGGTTCACCCCCACGGTGTCGCGCCAAATCAAGGCGGCCTCGTCGTCGTCACGGAAGACACTCACCACCAGGTTTTGGGGGCTCAAACCAAAGACACCCGTGCTCAGCTCCCAAGCCCACGCGATGGCCTGCTCCTTGAAGTAATCGCCAAATGAAAAGTTGCCGAGCATCTCAAAGAACGTGTGATGGCGCGCCGTACGGCCCACGTTCTCGATGTCGTTGGTGCGGATGCACTTCTGGGAGCTGGTGGCCCGGGGAGCGGGCCGTTCCACCTGCCCCAGGAACACCGGCTTGAACGGCAACATGCCGGCAATGGTGAGCAGCACCGTGGGGTCCTCCGGCACCAGCGAAGCGCTGGCCATGGGCCGGTGGCCCCGCTCCTCGTAGAAGCGCAGGAAGGCGGCGCGGATCTCGGCCCCACTCCGGGGCCCAGCTGCGGGGCGAGGGGCCGGCTGGTTTGTCGAAGAAAAGTCAGCAGCCATGGCCCGGTGCAGCAAAACAACCCTGGAAAGGGCATGATCGCCCAGCACAGGCCTCGCTGGCCCTTACCAGCACCGAGATGCGGTTGCAATCGATCAGCTGGGCCCTCACCGCTGGAGTCACGGCCCTGGGCCTCCAAGCGGGCTGGACCTGGCTGGCATCGGGATCGTTCGTTGCTGGGCTGGAGCCAGCCCTGCGCTCCGGTGGATGCGGGTTTTTCTATGGCCTTTTGGCGTTCCACCTGCAGCGGGTGGATCCCGACGACGGCCACCTGCAAGCGGGCTTGGTGGGGGCCGTCTGCGGGATCCGCAGCCTGGGGGCAGCCAGCGAACTGCCCCCAGGCTGGGCCGGTGACCTGGCCCAGAACCCAATAACAGTGATGATGGTGTTGATCCGCGGGTGGCTGCCGTTTTGGTTGCCGCTCTGGTTGCCGCTCTGGTTGCCGCTCATTGGCAGTGCTCTGGCACTGCATTCCTTGCAGTACCTGGCCCCACGCCTCCTCCCCGCACCACGGCCCTGACGCCGGCTTCATGAGCCTGTTGCATGCCACTTGGCTGTTTCCCCCCGAAGGCTCGGGAGGCAGGCTTTTTCTATGGGCTGATACCTGGCGCGTTGCCACCCCCGCCACACCGGAACGCGAAGCTCCCGAGCACCCGCTGGCCCTCAACGAGGACGACCTCGCCACCTGGTTAGACGACAACCACCTCTGGTCGGAGGCCCTCAGGCCCGCTCGGGCCACCCTGAGTTTGCCCAGTCGCCACCAGGCCGCCAAAGGCAAAACCAAACAAGCCGGCCAATGGAGCGGCTTGCCCCTGCAAGCCGGTGAACCCATCCCCAAGGAACCGGAGTGGTGGCCCTGGCAGGTGGATGGCTGGGCCCTCGATCCGGCCAGCGCCGCTGAATGGCTCAGTGGGCTGCCCCTGGCCGGCGACCATCCCGAAATGGCCGATGACCTGCGCTGGTGGACCCACCTGCAGCGCTGGGCCCTGAGCCTGATTGCGAGGGGCCGCTGGCTGCCCCAAATCGAAGCTGGCAAGGCCCGCTGGCTACCGCTGCTCAACCGGGAAGACGACAGGCGCCGTCTCGAAGAGCTCGCCACCGGCCTGCCCCAGGTGGCCACCTGTGCCCTGGCGGCGGGGCTCACTGGCGATCCATCCCTGGCCTGTCGCCGGCCTGGCAGCGGCCGCCTGCGGGTGGCAAGCCTGCTGGAGGCCCTGCTCGATGGCCAGCTCCGGGCGGGCTATCAGCCGTCGAACGACGGCCTCGATCCCCTGCTGGCGGCCTGGCAAAAAGCCCTGGGCAAGGGCGATGGCAGCCTCAGCCTCAGCGAAGAAGACAGCGAGCGTCTTTCCATCGCCACCCACCATTGGCGCGAAGCGGTGGCCGGCAAGGTGGCCCCCGCCAGGGCCTATCTCGAGCTGTTCACCCCGGCTGAAGGCGAGGAGCTCTGGGAGTTGCGCTTTGGCCTGCAAGCCGAAGCCGATCCCAGCCTGCGGGTGCCAGCCAGTGCCGTTTGGGCAGTGGGAGATCGGGGCCTGCAAATGGGTGAAGTGGCCGTCGCCATCCCCAGCGAACTGTTTCTCGAAGGCATGGGCCGGGCCCTCACGGTGTTTGAACCGATTGCCCGGGGGATTGATGCCTCCACCCCGGAGGCCATGCAACTCACCCCAGCTGAAGCCTTTGTGCTGGTGCGCACCGCCGCCAGCCAACTCCGGGACGTGGGCGTGGGTGTGGTGCTGCCCCCCAGCCTCAGCGGCGGCCTGGCCAGTCGCCTGGGCCTGGCCATCGAAGCCGAACTGCCCACCAAATCCCGCGGCTTCACCCTCGGCGAAAGCCTGGATTGGAAGTGGGAGTTCATGATCGGCGGCGTCACCTTGAGCCTCAAGGACCTGGAGCGGCTCTCGGCCAAGCGCAGCCCCTTGGTGCAACACAAAGGGGCCTGGATCGAACTGCGGCCCGCCGACCTCAAATATGCCGAGCGCTTCTGCAGCGCTAAACCTGGCCTGAGCCTCGATGACGCCCTGCGGCTCACCGCCACCGATGGCGACACCCTGATGCGCCTGCCGGTGCACCGCTTTGAAGGCGGCCCCCGCCTCCAGGCCGTGCTGGAGCAGTACCACCAGCAAAAAGCCCCCGACCCCCTACCCGCCCCCGAAGGCTTTTCCGGCCAGTTGCGGCCCTACCAGGAGCGGGGCCTGGGCTGGCTGGCCTTCCTGCACCGCTTTGATCAGGGGGCCTGTCTGGCCGATGACATGGGCCTGGGCAAAACCATCCAACTGCTGGCCTTCCTGCAGCACCTCAAGGCCGAAAACGAACTCAAACGGCCGGTGTTGTTGGTGGCTCCCACCTCCGTCCTCACCAACTGGAAACGGGAAGCGGCGGGGTTCACCCCCGAACTCGGCGTGCACGAGCACTACGGCCCGAGGCGGCCCTCCAGCCCAGAAGCGCTCAAAAAAGCCCTGAAAGGCGTGGATCTGATGCTCACCAGCTACGGCCTCCTGCAGCGCGATAGCGAGCTGCTCGACAGCGTTGATTGGCAGGGGGTGGTGATTGATGAAGCCCAGGCCATCAAGACCCCAACCGCCAAGCAATCCATGGCCGCGAGGGATCTGGCCCGGCCCGGCAAGCTCAGCCGTTTTCGGATTGCCCTCACCGGCACCCCGGTGGAAAACCGCGTCAGCGAGCTCTGGGCCCTCATGGATTTCCTCAATCCCAAGGTGCTGGGCGATGAACCGTTCTTCCGCCAGCGCTATCGCCTGCCCATTGAGCGCTATGGCGATATGGCCTCCCTGCGCGACCTCAAGGCCCGGGTGGGGCCCTTCATCCTGCGGCGACTCAAAACCGACAAATCGATCATTTCCGACCTGCCCGAGAAGGTGGAATTGAGCGAATGGGTGGGCCTCAGCCCCGAGCAGAAAAAGCTCTACAACAAGACGGTCGAAGCCAGCCTCGATGCGATTGCCCGGGCACCCCTGGGTCAAAGCCATGGCCAGGTGCTGGCCTTGCTCACCAAGCTCAAGCAAATCTGCAACCACCCCGCCCTCGCCCTCAAGGAAGACGCCGACGCTGCCGCCCACAGCGCCACCGGCTTTGCCAGCCGAAGCGCCAAGGTCCAGCGGCTCGAGGAAATTCTCGAAGAGGTGATCGAAGCGGGGGATCGGGCCCTGCTGTTCACCCAATTCGCCGAATGGGGCCACCTGCTCAAGGCCTACTTGGAGCGCAAGTGGCGCCAGGAGGTGCCGTTCCTCTATGGCAGCACCAGCAAAACCGAGCGCCAGGCGATGGTCGATCGCTTCCAGGATGACCCCCGCGGGCCCCAGCTGTTCCTGCTGTCGCTCAAGGCCGGTGGCGTGGGCCTCAACCTCACCCGGGCCAGCCATGTGTTCCACATCGATCGCTGGTGGAACCCCGCCGTGGAAAACCAGGCCACCGACCGGGCCTACCGAATTGGCCAACAAAACCGGGTGATGGTGCACAAGTTCATCACCAGCGGTTCGGTCGAAGAAAAGATCGACCGCATGATCCGCGAAAAATCCAAGCTGGCTGCTGAAATCGTGGGCTCGGGAGAGGAGTGGCTCGGCGGCCTGGACGTGGGCCAATTGCGCGACCTGGTCGCCCTCGAGGAGGCGTAACCAAGAAACACCATGTCGTCATCGAACCCCTACTCCAGCAACCCGATCACCACCCAATTGGGCGACCAGGGCCTGGGCCAGCAGCCCTGGTGGGTCGAGCAGTGGATGGAGCTGATCAATGGCTACCACTTCAAAAAACGCCTCGAGCGCGCCTGGGATTACGCCCGTTCCGGCAACGTCACATCGATTCGATTTGAAGGGCGCCGGGTGCATGCCCGGGTGCAGGGCACCGACGCCGATCCCTACAAGGTGAAGCTCTGGCTTGATGTGCTCAACGACGACGACTGGGGCTACGTACTTGACGCCCTCACCCAAAAGGCCCGTTGGTCGGCCCAACTGCTGGCGGGGGTGATGCCCCAAGACATCGAACGGGCCTTCGCCGCGAGCGGCAAACGGCTGTTTCCGTTCAAGTTGCAAGAGGTGCGCAGCGAATGCAGCTGCCCGGATAAGGCCAACCCCTGCAAGCACATCAGCGCCGTCTACTACCTGATGGGCGATCGCTTCAGCGAAGACCCCTTCGTGCTCTTCCAGATGCGGGGCCGCACCCGGGCCCAACTGCTGGCCGATCTCGCCGTGCGCCGCCGCAAGGCCTTGGCGAAGCAAGCATTGGCCAAGAAGGCTGCCGCCAAAAAAGGCACCAAAGAGGACGCCCCAGAGACCCCCAAACCGGTGCATCCCGCCATCAAGGATCCGAACCGGTGGTGGCGCTATGGCGCAGCCCTTGATCCGGAGCTGGTGGTGATCACGCCAGCCATGGAGGGCGATACGGGCCTCGATGCCGCCGGCCCCATCCCCCTCGCCGAAGACGGGCGCTTCCCCGAGGCCAATGGCCGCTTTCTTGACCAGCTCAAGGGCCACGGCCAGCTCATGGCCACCCTGGCCATGGCCAAAGCCATGGGCACGGGGAATGGCACTGATGCAGACGACGACAGCCCAAGCTGATGGGGCCTGAGCCCTGGCTAACTGGCGACGCGCAAGCGATCGCAGGGCAGCTCATCGGCTCTTACCGGAATGGCTTCGGGCAGCCTCTCGTCACCGGGCTCCCCGGAGATGCCAGCCGCGAGCAATGGGCACAGGCCCTATTTGCCGCCCCAATTGTGGTGCTGGCCCATGACGGCAGCCCCCTCGATCGAGGCGACGGGCCAAGGCTGATCTATGCCAATCGGGCCGCCCTCACCCTCTGGGGCCGCCCCTGGGCCGAGATGGTGGGCATGCCCTCCCAGCTCACCGCCGAACCCACCGAGCGGGCGAGCCGCCAAAGCGCCCTGACCGCAGCCCAACAAGAAACCTCCTTCAGGGGCTACCGCGGCATCCGCATCAACCGCCATGGCCGCCGCTTCCAGATCAACAACGCCCGCCTCTGGACCCTTATAAACCCAGCGGGTCAGGCCTGCGGCCAAGCCGCCTGCTTCAGCAGCTGGTGGTGGTTGTAGGTCGAGTCAGGCGCCACGCGCCGAGGCCTTCGGTTCTCCCACCATCCCTGTCGTAGCAACCGAACTCGGCCGTAAGGGCCGTACCAAAATGGCCGGTTCTCGCCCTGCCCGGCACCCGTAAGCGGCAGCACATTGGCGTTGCGGGTGACTCCCGCAGATTCCAACCGGAGTTCTCACCATGCTGACCCTGCGCCAATCCTCTTTCGATCAACTGCAGTCGGATCTATTCCGCAAACTCGAGCAGCAATTGCAAACCGCCGAGCGCGTGCCCAGCGCCGAAGTGCGGGAAACAGCCGAGGCCTACACGATTGCCCTCGAGCTACCGGGCGTCGACAAATCCAGCATCGATGTCAAAGCCACCGATCGCTCCCTGGTGATCAGTGCCGAACGCCCCAATCCCCAGGCCGACCCCGCCCCCGGGGACTCCAGCCCCTTGCTCAGTGAGTTCCGCTACGGCACCTGGAGCCGCAGCTTCCGCTTCCCCGCTGGCATCAACCGCGATGCCATCGAGGCCCACTACCGCGATGGCCTCCTCACGGTGAGCGCCACCAAAGCCCAAACCCTCACCACCGTGCAGGTGCAGGTGGAAGGCTGAGCCAAAAGGCTGAACAGCTGAGACACGAGAGTCCGAGCCCGGCCATGCAGCCGGGCTTTTTTGTGCCAACCCCGCACCCGTCCTACCTACAGTGAGGGTCCCTGATGGGGTGCCATGGCCAGCGCCAACCCAAACCCGCAACTGCCAAGCCCACGCCTGGGCCTTCAGTGCGAGTCGATTGCCACCGACACCACCACCATCCGCTCCCTCGACTGGGACCGCAGCCGCTTCGACATCGAATTCGGCCTGCGCAACGGCACCACCTACAACGCCTTTTTGATCAGGGGAGCCAAGACAGCCCTGATCGACACCAGCCATCTCAAATTTGAAAGCACCTGGCTACCGCTTCTGCAAAGCCAGATCGAACCGATGGCGATCGATTATCTGATCGTTTCCCACACCGAACCCGACCACTCGGGGTTGATTGGCCATCTGATCGACCTGAACCCCGCCATGGAGATCGTGGGTTCCAAGGTGGCCATCCAGTTCCTGGAGGACCAGGTGCACCGGCCCTTCCAATCGAGGGCGGTGAAAAGCGGCGACACCCTGGAGCTGGGCGTCAATCCAGACAGCGGCGTGGAGCACCGCTTTGAGTTTCTGAGCGCGCCAAATCTCCACTGGCCCGACACCATCTTTTCCTTCGACCACGGCACCGGCATCCTCTACACCTGTGATGCCTTCGGCCTGCATTACTGCAGCGATGAGCTGTTTGACAGCGATCCAGGGGCGATCGCCCCGGACTACCGCTTCTACTACGACTGTTTGATGGGTCCCAACGCCCGCAGCGTGCTGCAGGCCCTCAAACGCATGGATGGGCTGCCTGAGATCAACACCATTGCCGTGGGCCACGGCCCCCTGCTGCGCCATCACTTGGGCCTATGGGTGGAGGACTACCGAACCTGGAGCAGTGATCGCAGCAAAGGCGAGAGCTACGCAGCCGTTTGCTACGTGAGCCAATACGGTTTCTGCGACCGCCTCAGCCAGGCCATCGCCCGCGGCATCAGTAAGGCCGGGGCCCAGGTGCAGTTGGTGGATCTGCGGGCCACCGATGCCCAGGAACTCAGCGCCTTAATTGGCGAGGCCGATGCCGTGGTGGTGCCCACCTGGCCGGCCAAGGCCGATGCCGACATGCAAGCGTCCGTTGGCACCTTGCTCGCCGCCCTCAAGCCCAAGCAATGGGTGGCTTGCTACGACGCCTTTGGGGGCAATGACGAACCGATCGACACCGTGGCCTCCCAACTGCGCGGCCTGGGTCAGAAAGAAGCCTTTGAACCGCTCCGCATTCGCCAAGTACCCGCAGGCAGCGACTACCAACGCTGCGACGAAGCCGGCACCGATCTGGGCCAATTGCTGACCAAAGCCAAAACCATTGCCGCCATGAAGGCCCTGGATGGCGATCTCGATCGGGCCCTTGGGCGCCTATCCGGCGGACTGTATGTGGTGACGGCGCGCCAAACCGACGACGACGGCACCCGCAGCAGCGCCATGGTGGCCAGCTGGGTCAGTCAGGCCAGCTTCAACCCTCCTGGCATCACCGTGGCCGTCGCCAAAGACCGGGCCATTGAGGCCCTGATGCAAGTGGATGACCGCTTCGTGCTGAACATCCTGCGGGAAGACAACCACCAAGACCTGATGCGCCATTTCCTCAAGCGCTTCCCCCCCGGCGCCGACCGTTTCGCCGGGGTGACCACCCTCGATGGGGCTGCCAGCGGTGGCCCCGTGCTTGGGGATGCCCTGGCCTTCCTGGGCTGCCGCGTGGTTCAGCGGCTGGAA
>CAMDSS010000079.1 GCA_945907085.1 Cyanobium sp. NIES-981
CCAAACCCCGGCAGCCAGCGCCAACACCTCCGCCTCGGTGGAAGCCCGCAGATGCTCACAGGGGTCGTGGCGGAGCAGGCTGCTCCAACCACAGCTATCCCCCTGCTGCAGGGTTTCCACCGTGTGCAATTCGCCATCGAGGGGGTCCACCGCGAGGGACCGCAGGCTGCCGCTCAACACGAACAACACCGCATCCGGGAGCACGTCAGGGCGCAGCACGGTCTGGCCCAGCCGGTAGGTGCGCAACTCCAACGCCAACTCCAGGGCCGCCGCCTGGTCAAGGCTCAGGCAATCAAAGGGTCGATAGCTGCGCAGCAGCTGGCCAGCAGCTCCAACCGTTGGTGGCCGCAGGGCGGAACTGCTCATGGCACCAGGGGCTCCCCAGGCACGGGAACCGGATCGGGCTCACCGCCCTGGAGGAGCACCTCCACCTGCTCACCCAGCCAACGCTCAAACAGTTCATGGAGCATCTGGGCCCGGGTTGGGTCATCCAATTGGGCCGGAAGGAGCCTTTCCAAGCGCACCACCAACCAGACATCACCAATGGCAAAGGTGGGCCAGATCTGGCCTTCCCGTCCCACCCGCAACCGCTTGGCCAGCTCGGGGTGGGCCGCCGTCATCGCAATCGGGCCGATGAGACCGCCGGTTTCTGTCTCGGGCCCCTCACTGAACTGCTCTGCGAGGGAACGGAAGCTGGCCCCCTCCTCCCGTACCCGGAGGTACAGCTCTTCAGCGAGCGCCCGGTCGCTCACCCGCAGCAGGGAATACACCACCCGATCCAAATCATCCTTGCGATCCAGGAAGCGGATCTCCACCTCCTCATCGAACCGCCACGCGCTCCAGCGCCGCAGCCGCTCGGCCAGGCTGGCGATGGCCAGCACATCCTCAGGGCCCCAGCCCCGGGTGGCCAACCAGGCCTGACGCTCTGCCTGTGAGCTCCCCGCCTCGCCCTCCATCAGGGCCGAGGCCAGGGCGTGTTCCTCCTCCGGCGCCAGGGGCACCACGGCAGCCACGGCCTCCTGGACCTGGGCCCGGGCCAACTCCCGGTTCAGGCCATGGCGCAGGATCAGCCGATTGGCCTCCTCCACCGACAGCAGCGGCTTACCAGGAGCAAGGGCAATGGCCCGCTCAGGGGCGACTCCAGAGAGGGTGGGTTGGGCCATCAGCCTTCCACCCGCACGGGCAAGCCCACCTGGCGCAGGGCCCGGGCCATCAAGGCCAAGCCGCGCTCGCGGCCATAGCGGCTGCGCCCATGGGCCAGGGCAGCCAGGCTCATCCGCTGCCACAGGTCGTCGCTATCCAGCAGGGCTGAGAGCTGCTCCAGCCATTCAGCCGGGGTCTCGGCGATCAACACCTCATCGCCATGGCGGAGCTCCGTGCCCTCGGCAGCCACCGGGGTGAGCACCTGGGGGATCCCGCGGGCGAGGCCTTCGACAACCTTGCCCTTGAGGCCAGCTCCGCAGCGAAGGGGGGCGATGAACACCCGGTGCCTGTCGTAAATCGGTGCGGTATCCGCCACCCATCCCTCCACCCGTACCCCGGCGTGGTCAGACCAGGCCTGGGCCTGCTCCGGGTTCAGGCCACTGCCATAGAGATGCAACACCAGGGCGGGATGCCGCTGGTGCAACAGCGGCCAAACATCCACCAAGAACGCCCCAATCGCATCGACGTTGGGGGGATGCCGATAGCTACCCAAGAAGGCCAGGCCTTCGCGGCCTGCCAGGGGGGCGGCTTCTCGAACCGTCTCCACGACCCATGGGCAGGGGGATGTGGCGGCCCGGCCGAGGCTGTCGGTTTCAATCAGGCTTCGCTCAAGTGCGCTGTAGCTGAGGGTGAGATCGACTTGGGCCATCGCTTCGAGTTCCTCCCGGCGGGTCGAGGCCACCGCCTCCAGGGCCCGCTCGTGGGCCCCTCCTTCCAGCCCCGCCACCAGCGCCTGACGCAGCTCCCGGAGGTAGTGGAGATCGGCATTACAGAACAGCAACTTCGCCTTGGGGGCCTGCTCCTTGATGGCGGCAATGTGGTCGCGAACGGTGGTGTAGCGGGTGATGTAGATCAGCTCAAATTCCCGCCCCCGGGCTCGCAGGAACTGCTCCACCGACAGCACAAAGGGTGCATGGATCGACTCAATGCCGCTGCGCTGGAGCTCTTCGCTATAGGCCCCCAACCAGGCCAGGTTGGCCGGCAAAAAGGTGACCTTCCAACCCAGGCTCTGGAGCAATTCCATCTCGTTGAGGGCGGCTTGGCTGCCGGCATCCCGATCCGGCTGGGGAGGCGCATGGTCAAGCACCAAGGCCCGGCCGATGATGCCGCGATCCTTCAGCCGTTCCGCCTCCTCCCTGGAGGGTTCTCCCGAGGGCAGCAGGGCGTGGTGCCACTTGTCTCGAAACAGGGGCGCATGCTCCAGTTGCAAGCGTTTGACGCTTTGGGCGTCCGAGGTGTCAACGCCAGAGGTGGTGCCCTCATGGTGGACAACCCGGGCCAGGGGGGCACAACGCACCTCCAGACCCATGGCCCTCACCTTGAAGGCCAAATCGGTGTCTTCGAAGTAGGCCGGAGCAAATTCGGGGCTAAAGCCCCCCACCTGGTGCCACAGGGCCAGGGGCATGGCCAGGGCTGCACCGCTGACGTAGTCAACCTGGCGGGTATAGCTCACTTTGGGGTCGTAGGGGTTGCCGCCGCGGCCGTAATTCCAGGGCTGGCCCTCACCCCAGACAATCCCCCCCGATTCCTGCAGACGGCCATTGGGAAAGATCAGCTGGGCGCCCACGAGTCCCGTAGCCGGCCAGCGGTAAAAGGGCTCGAGCAGTTCCTCCAACCACAGGCAACACGGCTGGGTGTCGTTGTTTAGCAGCACCACGTACTCCCCGCGGGCCAAGCCCACACCGCTGTGACAGGCCTGGTTAAAGCCCGTGGCCTGGCCATGGCGCACCAGCCGGCAACCCTCCACATCCCGGGCGAGGGCCTCCGTGGTGCCATCGCTCGAGCCGTCGTCCACCACGATCACCTCAAAGGGCACGCGGGTTGGGGCATAGGCCAGAGCCAACAGGCAGCGGCGCGTCACGCCGTAGTGGTTATGGGCCGGGATGACAACCGAGACCCGCGGCTCCTCGCTGGTCGGCAAGGCCATGGGAACTCCCAACAGTCTGCTGGGCGGCTCGTCTGCCCCCGCTTCCGCAAGCAGATGGTGCAGCCGGGGCAGCTCTGGGGAAAGGGGAGCCCCTGCAGCCACAGCCCAATGCATCCAAGTCGTCAGACTTCGATGCTGCTCCCGAACCAGGGGATTGAGCTGGTCTGGGAAGGGAGGGTGTCCGTGCTCCAGCAGGGCCGGCCAGGGGGTGAGCTCAAACGGGGCAAGCTCAAGGCGGGCATCGAGGCTGATCCCCCCACCATCGAGCAGCTCGAGATGGTGGGGGCCGCCATCGCAAACCTGGGCGGGAAGGGCCAGATGGAAGCGGCCCTGGGTATCGCACTGCAACCGCTCCCGGATCGTGCCGTCGATCAACAGCGACAACTCCTGGGCCTGCGGTCCCCAGCCGTGAACCCAGGGCCCTTCCAGGGGATGGAGGCCACCTGCGGCTCCAGGGCCACCGCCACCTCCAGCCCCACCAACCCTGGCTGCACCCTGGCGTCCCAGGGCCTCGAGCTGGCGATAGCGCTGGGGATTAAGCCGCTGGGGACTACCGCTGAGCTCCACCTCCCCATCGGGGGTCAGCACAAAGGCCCGCAACACGCTGCCCGTACCCCGCACCGGCAGGGGCAGTGGCAAGGGCCCCTCCACCAGGAAACCGCACTGGGCTGAGCGCCCCTCAAGCTCCAGCTCGGGCCTGTAGCGGTTCGCCGCCACCTCCGCCATCGGCCAGCTCTGGGCTGGAGGCAGCAGGTCTTCCACCACCAGGCGCACCTGGGCTGGCGCCTGGTGGTCGGATGGCGCCACAGCGCAGGCCCAACCACTCAGTTGGCCGCCATCCATCAAGTCATCGAGCCGGCCAGCCCAGGATCCCCGCAGATGGGGGGCAATCGCCAACGGAAGGCTGGTCGGCACGGAATAGGGCCTTCATCGGGGAACGATGTCCACAAACTATTGATGCCCCACGGGATAGGGCTCCGCGATGCAGGAGCGCGAAATGAAGGCCGTTGAAGTGCTGCGCAAACAGGACCTGCTGCGCAAGCAAGCAGATGGCCAGGCCTCAGGGCTGGGGATCTGGCTGCCCCTAGAGACAATCTGGGAGATACCCCTCAGCGAACCGTCACGGCTGGTGCTGTGGCGCTATCTGCTCACCCAGCTCGACGATGGCGAAGGCAATAGCTACGGGGATAGAGGTGGGGATGGTGATGTTCGCGCGTCCCTTTTGGCATCCCTTTGCGGGCTAGAACCCCTGGTGGCCTGCCAGCACCTGGAGCACGGAGGATGGGAGGACGCCGAGAGCAACTGGTGCGCAGCCCTGGAGCACCACCACCAGCTGCAGGAGCTCAAGCCCAAGGCGGCCCAAGCCCTGGGACCGACCTTGGCCGAGGGGCTGGTGCAAGTGCTGGCAAAGCTGGATCAGGTACTCACCCATGGCCAGTGGACGCCCCCAAGTTCCGGCCACGAGGTGGCCCGCCTGCATGGACTGGCCTGCGATCTGATTGAGCAGATCCAAACCCTGGGCCAACCGCTACCTAACTGGTTTGCCGTGGTGGAAGAGGGCCTGGTGCGCCGCGGTGCCCTGGCCCTGCTCGAGCAACCGGAACGGAGCTGCCAACAACGGGCGGTGGCGCTCCTGCTAAGGCTGGCGCAACTGCAGCAGCCCGTGCCGGATTGGCTACCCATCCGTGTCGAAGCTGCCCTGATCGGGCTCCTCACGGAGCTCACCGAGCAAACAGAACCTGCCTACACCCCGGTAGCCATTGCCAGCTTGGTGGCGAGCTGCCGCCAACTCACGGAGCTCGTGGCCGAACCGGCCAGGCGCACCGCCATTGCCGAAGCCCTCGAGCGTGCCCACTTGAGCATTGGGCTGCCCCTTGCCCAGTCGTACCCGCACGAGGCCTACCCGCACAAAGCCCAGCCCAAAGCGGCCTTGGCCCCCGAGCAGATCGGCGTTCTGGTGGAGGAGTGGCTCGAAGACACGGCGATGGAGGCCCCACCGGTAGACCTGGGCCTGGTGTGGGTTCCAGGGGCCCGGGCCCTACCCCACAGCCAGGGGCGGCTCGACCTCAACCTGGCCGCCCTCACCAGCCCGGGGGATGCAGATCCCAAGGCGTTGCAGAGGGGAATCGAGGCGTTCTTTCAACCCCTCCAGGCCCCCACGCTGGAGCGCAGCTTTCGCCTGCGCCAGCCCCTGGCCAGCCTGCTGGAATCCCTGGCCCACCTGTGGGGATCAGGGGGAAGCCTCAGTCCAGCCGACTGCACGGCCCTGGGCTGGGCCCAGGGAACCTGGAACCGTTGCGGTGGCCCCGGAGCCCTGGGCTGTCCGTTGCTCCCAGCCGCTAGTCCAGCGGCAGTGTTTGAAGCGGGCCACTGCGTTGTCCAACCCAGCCCCATCCAGCTGGCCGGCCTGCGCAGCTGGCTGATGGATCGCAAGGGGATGGAGAGCGCCCTAGGCACCATCCGCCGCCATCACCACGACCCCAGCTTCATGGCCCAGCAACCGCACCAGGAATCGGGCGAACCGGGCAATGCCCTCGAAAGCCTCTGCCAACTCCAGGTGGAGGAGGGCTTCTATGCCCATGCCGCCAACCCCTTCGCCAGCCTTGGCGCCTGGGCGGAACCGAGCCTGGCCCTGCTGGCCAAGGCCCAGGTGGTGCTCGATCCCCAACTCCCCGGCCATGCCCTCTTTGCCGTGCTGCAGGGCCTCATTCAGGAGCAGGGAACGCTGCCCAACCTGGTGAGCTGGCCTGGGGAAGCGGCCTTCTACCACTGCCTAGCTGGCCAGGAAGTGCTGCTCATCAGTCCCCTTGCCGCGGAGGTGGAGGCGCAACACCGCAGTGGCCGGGCCTTTGATCTGTTCACCGACCTGCCCATCGCCCCCTACGGGCTGCGTTGTTTGCAGGGGCCGGACTCCCTGTATCCGCACCGCCCCGATCAAGGGTTTGAGGCCAGCCTGGCCCAATGCCTACAGGCCATCGAAGACAAGGCCAGGGCGTTGCCCTTCACGGTGTTCCTCACCGCCTGTGGCGCCTACGACCTGCCCCTCTGCCATGCCGTCCAAGAACGCTATGGCTGCACCGCCGTAGCCATCGGTCCCAATCTGCATGCCCGCTTTGGCTTGGAGCAGCCGGCGAGCCAGGGGTGGCGCCTGCTCCAGCGCCGGGCCGATCGCTGGCAATGCCTACCGGCCGCTACGTCAAGCCGTCAGGACGCCAAACCATGAACACACTGAACCCATTGGCATCCCTTCGCCATGGGCCTTACCGGTGTGCAAGCTGTTGCCAAGCCCGCGCTACTTCCCGAGCTACGGCCCGAGCTGCTGGCGCTGCACGATGACCATCGGCGCTTTGACAGCTTCGAGCAATTCCAGGACCAATTGCCGGAGCTGATGCGCCTGGGGAAACACATCGAGGCAGCCACCACCTGCGTGACCCTGCTTGGCCTCTTCGAACCGCTCACCCAACAGCTGATTGAGCCCCGGGAGATCGCCCTGGCCGGAACCAACGTGCGGGAATCGCTCGAAGCCTCCGGATGCCTTTCGCGCCATCGGGGCCTCACCCGGGTGCTGGAGCACTTAGGGGAGTCACCGGGCAGCTTGAACCGCAAGGAGGTCTACATGCCAGAGGCAGCCACGGCCTTTGCCGCCTGGCTCCGCCGCCTGATCCCCCAACGGCTCACCCTGAGCGACTTTCTCCAAGACGCGGAGCTCTCCCCTGCGGGCGATCGGGCCCATCAAGACCTCTGCGCCTTGAGCTATGCGGCAGGAAGCTTCGATCTGGTGATCTGCAATGAGGTGTTTGAGCATGTCTACAACTTGCCCAAAGCCCTGGAGGAAATCCATCGCGTCTTGAAGCCTGATGGCCGCCTTGTTGCCACCTTTCCCATGGCCTTTGGCCAACAGGAGAGCGTGATCAAAGCGGAATACGTGAGCCACCTGGAGCCGGTGCTCTTTCGCGGAGAACCGGAATATCACGGCGATCCGATCCGGCCGACCCGGGGCTCGTTGGTGTATCAGATTCCGGGTTGGGAGATTCTGGATCTGGCTGCCACCATTGGCTTCCGATCGGTAGCGATCCACCTGATTAGCAGCTGGAAATATGGGGTGCTCGGGGCGGATCTCCCCGGAGTTCTCGTGGCCGACTTTCAGCGTTGACGATGGCATCCATCGCCGATTTGCCGCGGCTGCGCCGCGCCCTCTTGCTCAAGCCCAAGGATCCCGAGCGCTGGCAGGAGCTGATCGACTTGATCACCAACCTCGGTGGCGGCCAGCTCCTGGGCGACATCGACACGCTGTTTGTCTCGCCGCTGTCGCAGCCGGATGGCGCCCAGGCCGTGGGCATGCCTGGATCGATGGCAGAGCAGATCCTCGAGCAGGGGCTCCATGCCCACAGAGCAGGGGACATGGCCGGCCTGCAACTGGTGATCGGGCGCCTCGAAAGCCACGACCCGGCCAATCCCTGGCTGCACGGCCTGCGGGGATTGCTGGCCGAGATGGGGGGTGGGGATGGCTATGCGGAATTTTCCAGGGCCCTCGAGCACGAGCCCAGCAATGCCTGGTTCCGCTACTGGAAAAGCATGGCTGCCCTGCGAAGGCGCGACTGGATCGACTTTTCCTACGAAGCGCTCTTACTCACAAGTTCAGAGACGATGGAGCACCAATCCCTCGTCCTTGCCGCGATCTATCACCTGATTGCCGCAGCCATCGTGAACCTGGAACCCCAGCGCTGCCTGGACAACGATATCCGCGTCTTTGACCTGGCCCACCCCGATCGGATTTGTCACAGCTCCGAGGATCTGGTGATCGTGATTCTGCGCTTCTTCAACAAGGAACGGCGCAAGATGATCCGGATTCTTCTCGACCACATCCACGACGTTGGGGCCCAGAACTGCGGCCATGGCCTGGTCCTGCACCATTTGCAAGACCAACTGCGGTGGCGCGTGATCGGCCTGGCCGAACCCGCCTTAAGCGCCAGCCTC
>CAMDSS010000080.1 GCA_945907085.1 Cyanobium sp. NIES-981
ATCGTCACGATCGCCAGCCACGACGGCGCCGCCGCTGAGGAAGCCCAGCGCATCATCGAAGGCCTCACCCGCCGCGTCAGCGAGGGCGAAACCTTCACCGGTGCCATCACCCGGGTGATCCCGATCGGCGCCTTTGTCGAAATCCTGCCCGGCAAGGAAGGCATGATCCACATCTCCCAGCTCTCTGAAGCCCGGGTTGAGAAGGTGGAAGATGTGGTCAAGGTGGGCGATGTCGTCACCGTGCGGGTGCGCGAAATTGACAACCGCGGCCGCATCAACCTCAGCCTGCGCGGCGTGCCCCAACAGGACCAGGAGCCCGGCGTCGAGTGAGCCGCTGGTGATTCGTTGAGTGATTGATCAGCGAGGGGCCTTGGTGCTCCTCGCCGCATGCCGGCCCTAGGGGCCGGCTTTTTTATTGGCTTGTGGGTCTGACAGCCAACACTGCCAAGGCGTCATGCACCTCAGAAGAACAGCATGCAGGCGCGACCATGCACCGACACCAACTCCGAAGGACCAAACCCAATTCCTCCTGGAACAACCGTCGACAGGCTGATCAGCAGAACTCCCGTCAGCGCAATCAACCGATACGTGGATCCAGGGAAAGCAAACAGTTGCAGCCACTTCGGCTGGTTCAGCTGTCCGCCAGAGAGAGCGCTTGATTTCAAAGCAGGCAACAACACAAACAGAAGAGAAAGAGAAAACGAGCGCAACCAAATGTCATCGACAAGCTGATATAAGAGCAACGCAACCAAGAGCGGGACAGCCATCAGACTCGCACCACTCATTGCCCAGCGCCTTGGAACGAAAGCCGTAGCCAAGAACGCCGCAGCAATCAGGCCAGGAAGTCCAGTCCAATAGAGGAGCGCAAGCAAAAGACTGTGTGGGGTACAGGTTGGAGCACGCTCGGCGACCTGACCAATTCCCACCCCTTGGAGCCCTTCAGACCAGATACCCTTCAGAAACGCCGTCCAAAGCACAGTGCGCTTATTAACATCAGGAGCAGCCGGCACGAGCTCCTGGGCATTTCTCCGGGCAATATCAACAACCGCCTCGCCCCCAGTGAGCAGGTAGTTGAAAGAGAAAGCCATTAACAGCGACACAAGCAGGATACAAACACAGAGCACCACCAACCTGCGACCCCCCACCTGTTCACGAAAACCAAGCAAGCTCATCACAACTGCCGCAGCAACTAAGGAAACCAGCGCACCTCGACCAGCGGAGAACACTATTTGCGCCGACGCCAAAACCGGGATCAATCCGCATATGAACCACCAAAAAGACCTACGACTGCGAATCAGCCCAGACTGCAGCTGATCCAACAATGGAATGTAACTCCAAATCAGCAGCACTGCTGCCTGATTTGCCCAGCGAGCATTCAAAAAAGCATAGGGAGTCTCACTCAAGACCCCAGCTGGTGACATCTGGATGACCCATGCGTAAGGAGTAATGCTATGCACATGGTCAATCACCCACAGGCCCACATCAATACCAAGTACCGCCACCGCAAAAAGAGCCAGCACACGCACCGCATCTCTACCCCATTCGTTCCAGACGGGCCGAACAAGCGGCAACAAGCCAAATTGAAGCAAAGCAAGCCCAAGAAAGCCGATCGAGATCCAAGAAGCAGGCCCGAAAATGCTCGCCAGAAATGCAGACAATACAAACCCCACCAAACCCAATCCATACCAACCACCAATGACGGGCTGAGAAAAGAATGCAGGGGGCTGCCGCCGGTAGAACCAGGCCAAGAATCCGACAGCAGGAATCAGCTGAGCGAAGCGCTGGACCTGAAATTTCATGAAGGGATACCCCACTCCGATCGAGAGGAGAAATCCGATCAACAATGCCAACAGATACCAACTCAATGGATTGCGAAGGTGGTCACGGCATATCAATAGCCCAGCCCAAAAAACAAGCTGAACTTAAGTCTGGTTTTCTGGTTTGGCAGCAAAGAGGAGCTAGATCGCCATCACACCACAAATCCTGGATCAATCCGGGCCATCGCCTCAGCCGCAATCCGGCACAGCTCGCCATGGGCCGGGCCGTGGCTGGCGATCAGGCAGCCGGCCTGGCGTACGTCGCCCGTGTTGTAGGTGAGGGGGCGGCCATCGGCGTGGCTGAAGGCACCGCCCGCGGCCCGCAGCACCGCCTCGGGGGCGGCCATGTCCCAGTCCTTGGGGGCGCTGCGGCCCGAGAGCGAGAGGTAGAGATCGGCCTCGCCCCGCAGGATCATCGCCACCTTGCCGCCGACGCTGCCGATCGCCCGGCTAGCGCCCAGGGCTAGATCGGCCACCAGGGCTTCGAGCCGTTGGTCGCGGTGGTTGCGGCTGGCCACCAGCACCAGCTCCGGCAGCCGGCTGCGGGAGCTGGGGGTTGGCGCGAAGCGCTCGCCCCCCCGATTTTCACGCCAGGCCCGTGGCGACCCGCCCCCCAGCAGGCCAAACCAGAGCTCTTCCGGTTCGGGCAGCAGCACCACCCCCAGCACCACCTCCTGGCCCCGCACCAGGGCCAGGTGCACGGCGTACTCGCCCGTGCCCTGGAGGAAATCCTTGGTGCCATCGAGGGGATCGAGGATCCAGAGCCACTCGGCCTCCAGGGGCACCCCCTCGGTGAGCTGCTGCTTGGCCGTTTCCTCACTCAGCAGGGTCCAGGGGGCCGAGGGGAAGGCCTGGGCCAGGCCGTCGAGCAGCCACTGGTTTACGGCCAGGTCGGCTGCCGACACCGGCCCCTCGCCGCCCTCCTCCACGCTCAATACCGGCGCAAAGCCATAGGGGGGCTGCTCGCCGCGCCCGTAGGCCCGCAGGATGGCGGCCGCTCCCCAGCTGAGGCGCCGCAGCTCGGCCAGCAGCACCTCCTCGCCAATCCCCTCGGGCAGCCAGGCCTGGGGCACGGGGGCACGGGGGGCTGGGGGCACGGGCGCCATCATGGCAACGGGCAGAGGGGGCATTGTGATCCAGGGCGAGGAACCGGCCGCAGGCGTGCTCTACCTGGTGGGCACGCCGATCGGCAACACCGGCGACCTGTCGCCCCGGGCCCGCAAGGTGCTGGAGGGGGCCAGCCGCATCGCCTGCGAGGACACCCGGCGCAGCGGCCTGTTACTGGCGGGCCTGGGCATCAAAAGCAAGCTGGTGAGCTTCCACCAGCACAACCAACTCGGCCGCATCCCCCAGTTGCTAGAGGCCCTCGACGCCGGTGAAGCGGTGGCGGTGATCAGCGATGCGGGCCTGCCGGGCATCTCCGATCCGGGCGAGGCCCTGGTGGCGGCCGCCCGGGCCGCCGGCCGCACGGTGATCTGCATTCCCGGCCCCTGCGCCGTGACCACGGCCCTGGTGAGCAGCGGCCTGCCCAGTGGCCGCTTCTGTTTTGAGGGCTTCCTGCCCCCCAAGGGCCAGCAGCGCCGGGCCCGGCTGCGCCAGCTCGCCAGCGAAGAGCGCACCCTGGTGCTGTTTGAGGCGCCCCACCGCCTGGTGGACCTGCTCGAGGATGTGCTCGCCGAACTGGGCGATCGGCCCCTGCAGGTGGCCCGGGAACTGACCAAACGCCATGAGCAGCAGGTGGGGCCCACCGTGGGCGCCGCCCTCGAGCATTTCCGCCACACCGCTCCGATCGGGGAGTGCACGGTGGTGCTGGGCGGCGCCCCAGAGGCCGAGATCAGCCGGCCCGATGACGCCAGCCTCCGGCGCGAGCTGGCGCAGCGGGTCGCCTCAGGCCTGAGTAGTAGTGATGCGGCCCGCCAGTTAGCCGTGGAAACCGGGATCTCCCGCCGGGAGCTCTACGCTCTGCTGCATCAACCGGGCCCGAGCTGATGTTGCTGCGCCTGCGCCTGCTGCTCACCTGCCTGGGGGGAGGGGCCATGCTGCTGCTGTTGCTGTGCCTGGGGGCCCAGAACCTCAATACCCGGGTGAGCCTCAACCTGGGGGTGGGACGCACGCCCGAGCTGCCCAGTGGTTTTGTGGTGGGCGTGGCCCTGGTGATCGGCGTGATCAGCGGCGGCAGTGCCACCGCCCTGCTGCTGCCCCGGGGCGATCAGCTGCCGGGCAGGGAATAGAGGGCCCCTTCCACCACCAGGCGGGTGACCCCCTGGGAGAGCAGGTAGGGGGCCGTGCGGGCCAGCACGCCGCTATCGGGCACCTTGATCACCCGCTGGTTGCGGCCGCAGTAGCGCTTGGCCTGGCGGGGGTTGGCGTACACCACTAAGGCCTGGCGCTCGCCTTCGCCATCGGGCAGGGCGCCCAATTCCGGTAGGTCCTTGAGGGGCTTGATGTCGAGCTCCACGGTCTTGTCCACCAGCATGTAGACGCTGGCGGGCAGGTCGGCGGGCTCGAGGGGCTGCACCGTCAGGCTGGGCCGATCCTCGATCGCCTGGCCGAGGGGCAAGACCACAAAGGTTTGGCCGTCGCCGCCGCGAGGGTCCCCGTAGCTGCCGAGGACGCTGTCGCCGTCCTCGGCGCCGTCGCCCTCGTCGCCCTCGTCATCACCCGGGTCCTCGGCAAAGTCGTCGGCATCGTCGATGGCCAGGGCGGCATGGCCCTGGTCGCCAGCGGCGGGATCCAGGCGATCGGCTTCCGGCCCGGGGGCCCCGAAGTTAGGGGCGCTGGCCTGGCCAACCCCACCTAGTTGGTGGCGTACCCAGGCACCAAACGGGGGCAGCTGCTCTGGCACCCCAGGCTCGGAGGATCCAGGTAGCGGGCCCCCAGGGAATCCCGATGGCAGGCCATCGGTGGCTTCAGCGGGAGCGCCGCTGGCTGGGGTAGCCAGCTCCTGGTCTGGGGGACTCAGGTGGGACGTTGTCGCGGATTCGCCCGGGGGGCTGGTCGCCAGCACGTCCTCCCCCCCGGCTCCTTCGGCGGAGAGGGGAAGTTGCAGGCTGGTTACGCCGGCGGGGTCTGCAACCGGGATGGCAGTCCGCGCCCGTTGTTGCTTTAACGCCTCGTACTCCTCGGGATCGAGGGCCGTGCGCACCACCCGGCTGACCGTGTTGGCACTGCAGCCAAAGGCCTCGGCCAGGGCTGCAGACGTCTCGCCGCCCCGGAAGCGAGCCACGAGCTCCTGTTTCTGGCTGTCGCTGAGCCGGGTGGCCGCCATGACAAGAATGCTCTGCAACGACTGACTCTAGGCACTCATGCTCGGTAGTGTTCTGCCTGGGGCCAGGCTGGCTGGTCCAGGGCGGGGCGGCCGAGCGCCTTGGGGGCAGAAGCAAGCCCCCAGGCTGCAGGGATGGGGCTGTTGGGATGGGCCTGTCAGAATGAAATGGGCCTGCCCGCAGGCCATCGGCTCCCTTAGCTCAGCTGGATAGAGCAGCTGCCTTCTAAGCAGCCGGTCGTGTGTTCGAATCACACAGGGGGCGTTTCAGTTGGGGTCTAGTTTTTCAGCCCAAAAGCCCTGTTGCGACAGGCTTTTGGGCTGACAAGCTTTGCCGGCTCCTGCTCGCCCGTGCCAAGCTGTGAGAAGGACCTTCTCACATACCTTCTCACATGCCAGCGGTCCCTCAATGGGATGTTCTGCTCCGGGGTGGCGTCCTGCGGGCCCTCAGTCAAAGGGGGTGCAGAAACGGCTGGACGGTGTCGAATTTCAGGGGACGGGCACGGCTTCACATCACGGCCCGTGCCGCTGGTGGGCATCGCAAACAACTTTTGTTGCCCTACCCCTGGGAGTCAGAGCAACTGGAAACTATCCGCGATGGCGTGCTGAAGCTCTACGAGGACTTCCAAGAAGGCATCCCGATTGAGGCGTCCATCGCAGAGCTGGGTGCTGCCTTAGCTGCTGAGCAGGCCAAACCGGAGACGCCCAGCCAGGCCAACAGCCACTTAGAGCCCCAGACCACTAGTCCGTCCCCTGCGAGAGCCGGCCGCCCGATTGCCGTCGACTGGCCTGGGCTAATCAGCCGCTACCAGCAGCACAAGCTGCGCAGCGGCGACATCAAGGAATCGACCTGGGAACGGCTTTACAAGCCGCGCATGGCTCTGCTGCTCAAGACAGCGAAAGGCCCTCCGGCGGCGCGAGATGCCAAACAATTGCTAGAAGCCCAGGCTGATCTCTGGCGCCAGCGCCCTGGCTGCCGCACCAGACGGCTTCAGGTCCAGTACACGGCAGCCCTGCTGCGTTGGGGTGTGAGCCAAGGCCTGCTCCCTGCCCAATGGACGCCAACGCTAGACCTCTCCAGCACCATCGGCCGATCACGGGAGAGCAAAGCGGTCACCACCCCGATCGGCGTGGATGACATCGTGGCGATGGTGCAGGTGATCCCAGATCCCCGCTGGCGTTTCGCCTTTCAACTGATTAATGCCTTTGGCCTGCGACCCGAGGAGCTCCAGCACCTGCAGCTGCGGCAGGGCCGGCTGTGGTGCACCTATGAAAAGGTTGCTTCTCGCGGCAAAACCAAGCCCAGGCCGCTGCGGTTGCTGCCCTGTGACCAATGGGCCAGGGAATGGCAGCTCACCGAGATTTTTGATCCTTCAAAACTGCCGCCCATGCGGCCTGGGTTCGGCTCGGATTCCTTTAATCGCTACTTGCTTCGGCGAGAGCACTGGCAACAGCTGCGCCAGCAGTACGAAGCCCAGGGAGAAAAGCTCGTTCTCTACTCCTGCCGGCACGGCTATGCCCACCGGGCCCATGTGATCTGCGATTTGCCCCCCAAGGTGGTGGCCGCAGCAATGGGCCACAGCGTCCAGACCCATCTGGCGGCTTATAGCCGATGGTGTGGTGACGATGTGGTGGATGACGCCTTCTCTAAGGCGGAGCGGCGGCTCGGCGAGGGCCTCCGATCTCACAGCTCAGCGGTGTAATTCCGAACCGACTGCGTGAACCCCTCCAAGCCCTGCTCCCCCATGGTCTCCAAGTATGCCTCAACCGTTTTGGGTGGGTTTTTCAGGCTGGCCCGGTGCTTCCGAATTGCTGTGCAGACGTTTTCGGGATCAAGGTTCAACTGATCGATCAGGAACGCATCCGGATGGCAGGCGCTAATCCCATAGCTCGCCAGGACTTGCTCCGGGAAATCTCCCAGGTTGAAGGTAAGGATCAGATCAGCACCGCACTTGATGGCGGCAGCGAGAACATGGCGATCATTCGGGTCTGGCAGCTCCAGGGCTGGAATTAAGGCCTGATAGCCATCCACCAGGGCATCGCGAACGTGGGCATTCATTAGCGAGCGCGTGCGTTCCAGCTGCTCCCTGGTGAGATCAGGTCGGTTCCTAAGGACAGCTCCGATCCACTCTTGGTGAATCTGGTCGCTCCAGCGGGCTCGATATACATCTGTGAGCGCCAATCGCATCAGTAGATCGCGCAGTGGTGCTGGGTAGAGAACGCAAGCGTCGTAGACGACGGTGAAGCGATTCACCTCAGGGCACCATGAAGAATCCAGGGAAACGTATGAAGCCTTTTAGTGAGACTCATGCCCTAATCAAAGCCCGAATGTTATGTGCTTAAGTCTAACGGTAATTTTCGAGTTGCCCCTCAGTAGCCCAGGCCCAGCTCCTGGGCCTGGGCGGCCAGTTCATCGAGGGCCGTCGCACGCTGCTGGTCAATGGCGTGTTTGTAGGCCATCAGGTCGTGGAGGCGGATGCGCCGATGGGTTCCGACCTTGCGGAAGGGGATCTCCCCTTGCTCTAACCGTTCGATCAGGAAGGGCCGGGACACATTCAGTAGATCAGCGGCCTGCTGGGTGGTGAGTTCGGCATGAATCGGCACCAATGTGACGGCATTGCCCTGGGCCATCTGCACCAGAATTTCCTGCAGCAACTCCAACACAGCAGTCGGAATTTGGACTGATGTGCGCTGGCCGCCTTCCAGATCAAGGGAGAGGCTGGCTTGACGCATCCTGTGGGTGGCCCGGAACCGGCTGAGATTCCGCAAGCTCTCTCTTGCGGCTTCAGCCGCTTCTGCCGTGGGGACCACGGGCTCAAGGGAACTTGAAAGAGCTACTGCCATGGTGGGGGGAGAAGGGGCAGGCCACACCAACGGTAATCGAAATAATCGCAGTATCTGCAGCATCCGCAAGAGCGTGTGTTGGTTCGTGTCATGCCTGTGGAAGCCCATTCCAGGCCAGTTGGTGACCTGCTTTC